>CAZBUK010000004.1:0-8007 GCA_964495085.1 uncultured Ignavibacteriales bacterium | reverse complement strand
CATGGACGACGATCTCCCATATATTGTGCCGCCGGGGTCCCGGCCGCCAGGCCGCCTCTTCCGCTCCGACGCGCCGAATAGAACCGCGGAGGTTCGTTCCATGCCATGACCTGCGGACATAAGCCTGGTCGATGATCAACAGCAGGTGTTCGAGTCGATGTGCCATGTTCCATCCGCCTCTTTTGTGATTGTCTTCGATGTTCGGTTTATATAAGGTTAATTATTTCGGTTCTCTGATCCAATCGACCACATCCCGTATAACCTGCTCATTGTACAGGTCGCGCATCGCCTGTGCGTACCTCCCTTCCGATCTGATCTTCCATCCTTCTGCAAGCGTCCCGACCTTCACGAGAGCATGATCGGTTTCGGGGTACAGCCAGAACGTTGCACTGCCGGGCCGGTAGTGGTTCACCACCTCCACGATTCTTTCATGGTCGTACGGGAAGAGCGCCTCGATGTCGGCGGTTCCGTATATGGCGAGCACGCGGGAGCGGGTGTTCTTCCAATGAAGGTCGAGGTTCAGGAGGTTCGCCTCGACGTGAAAACTGTAGTGCCGTCCGAAGAGCGCGTTGCTTCCGCTTTGATATCCGAGTTGCTCGCCGAGCACGGTCCGGTACGGTTCCTCGCTGAAAAGCTCTTCCAATGTTTTTTTATTGTAGAAGAGCTCGTAATAAGTCCGCCTCAGATCGTGCATCGAGGAATTCACGTCCGGGAAGTCGCCTCCCATCCAAACTCCCTGGTAGCGACGAAGCTCGATGAGGTAATCCATCCATGCACGGTGGCCGGTTCCGTAAGCTATGACGCCGGCGGGTTGAAACTTTTCCGCGAGGATGGGGGCGTGTATTCCGCCGAACGAGTGGCCGAATATATAAATTTCACCGGTATCGATTCCGTCGAGCGTTTTGAGGAAACCGTAGCCGGCATCGAACGCGCGCTGTTCGTAATCGAATCCGGTCTCCGCGCAGACGGCGGTACCCCTGCTGTCGCCGGCCCCCGGTTTCTCGATAAAGAAAACGGCAAAGCCCTCGTTTATAAATTGTTCGGGAATGCGTTTATACGGATGATGCGGCGGCAGATAGTATATCGAGCCGCATCCGATCCCCTGTACGAAATAAATGACGGGGGGATTAACCGCGTCCCGTGGTATGGAGAGAACAGCCCGGAGGTATCCGGAATCGAACGGGATTTCGAGATATCGGTTATCGTAAAATTCCGGCTCCGGCCATGGGAGAGCATCGACAGTCGCCGTTTTCTCCTCTCCGTCCCGGAAAAATTCGATGACGATCCGCTCGCCGGTATGTACTCCCGTCATATATTGATTGAGTTGCTGCGGCGACTCCACCGGATATCCGTTGATGCGGATAATGATATCGCCCTCCTGCAGTCCGGCCGATTGAGCGGTACCGTTCCGGCCGGTCTCCGTAACGAACACGCCGCCGCCGGTTCGGTAGGCGGATACCGTTCTCAGGGAATCGGTCAATGCGGCGGATGTAACGCCGAGAAATGCGCGCCTGTAAAGATATTGAGCCGACGCAACGGTGAGCGATAACATGAATATAATCAAACCGAATATTATGCGGTTATTTGTTCTTGAGGTTTTCATACGTACATTCCGGTACATTGGTGAGGTTGTATGGGATGCCGGTCACCGGCACGGGTTAATATACGAAAGATCAACGAGAGATTAGCGCGAAAATTCCATGGATTGTGACGAAATGGACCGGGTCGATGATGAAACCCCGACCCTGCTGTCAGAGGTTAAAATTATATCCGGGAGGGATTCAAACCTTTTGAGTGGTACGGGCATCCTATCAGACAGCCGGCGGTACGCGTCGATATTTTACAGATTTTTCAAGGGAATACCCGTAGCGCTGCTCAAATGGAATATGTCCGCACACGGCAAATCTAACCGAACTCCGGACGGATTATTTTCCTTATATATATCATAGCATCGGCAAATATATATTCTCGTGATCATGGCAACTCAATCGATACCTGCGGAGGCGGGACTGGACGACCGGGCCGATAACTCCTCTTTCCTGACGGAGATAATACGGCAGGCGCAACTGGGAAGCCGATTCGCGTTTGAACGATTGTACCGCGAACACGCAGGAAGGATATACGCACTCTGTCTTCGGATGGCGGCCGATATGCAGCGGGCAGAGGAACTGACACAGGAGGTGTTCATCCGGACATGGGGAGCTATCGGAACGTTCAGGGGCGAATGTCCGTTTTCCGCCTGGCTCCACCGGCTTGCCGTGAACGTCGTATTGGTGGATTTCCGTACAAATCGCCGGAGGTCGGCTCGTGTCATGTCATCCGGCAATCCCGAACAATATGAAAAAGTTCACAGCCATGCGCATCCCGGCGCGGCAATCGATCTCGAAGAAGCGATTGCATCGCTGCCGCCGCAGGCGCGTGCGATCTTCGTGCTCCACGACGTCGAGGGATTCACGCACGAAGAGATCGCGAAATCCATGGAGCTGGCTGTCGGTACCAGCAAAGCACAACTTCACAGAGCCCGGAAGCTATTACGGGAGGTGTTATCAAAATGAACTGCGACGACATCAAATTACTCTTTGACGATTATATCGACGGCGGCCTGCCGGAAGAGGGGCGCCGGGCGGTAGAGAAACATACGGCAAGCTGCGATCGATGCAGGGATGAACTGAGCGAGTACAACGAACTGGTCTCTCTTACCCGCGGACTCGAGGAATCCATCGACCCATCGCGCGATCTCTGGCCCGGAATCGAAACCCGCCTGTATCCGCAGCGGGTTCTGCCGGCATTCGGTAGAACGGATATCCGGAAGGAGACCGGTGAAAGCGGATTGCTCTCTCAACCGTTACGCAGCACAACCCGGAAGAGATCTTTTCTCCGTTACCGTCTTATCCCGGCGGCGGCGATCGTTCTTCTTGCTGTGGCGGTTTTATTCATCGCCGGTAATCGGAGCGGCGGCTGGAGCGTATCGACGGTGGACGGCGCTCCGACGATCGGAACGCGGTTCGTTACGGATTCCGGAACGATGCGCGCCGGCGATTGGCTTGAAACCGACGATCGGGCGAGGGCGCGTCTGAACGTGGGTCTCATCGGGCAGGTCGACATCAACCCGAATTCCCGCCTCCGCATCCTGAATACCCGTTTGACGGAACACAGAATCGAATTGAGCCGCGGCAGCATCCATGCGCTCATCTGGGCTCCCCCCCGAATCTTTTTCGTGGAAACTCCCTCTGCGACCGCGATCGATCTCGGCTGTGAATATACCCTGACGGTAGACGATCATGGCAACAGCGAACTCCATGTGTTATCGGGATGGGTCGCACTCGAACTGCATGGACGGGAGACCGTCGTTCCCGCGGGTGTTATGTGTTATTCACGCTCCGGAATCGGGCCCGGTACGCCGTTTCGAAGGGATGCATCGCCGAGACTGATCGATGCGCTGGAGAAATTCGACTTCGAAAGCGGAGGACAAGAAGATCTGCAAACCGTTCTCGATGAAGCGGAACAAGACGACGCCATAACGCTCTGGCATCTGCTCATCAGATCGGACGACGGGCCGCGTCTCGTGTACGACCGGCTGGCACAGCTTATAACGGTGCCCGATCACATCGACCGGGAGAAAATTCTCCGCCGCGACGAGAAAGAGCTTGAAGCATTGCAGCGGCATCTTAAACTCACTGCGAAAAAATTCCGGTGGTTCTGAAATATTCTCCCGCCGCCGAGAACCGCATATAAACCATTTCATTCCGAAGGACATCTTACCGGTATAGCAATCACATGGAACGGGAGGAACACAATGATACATTCGACCAAGTTTCCAGCAGCCCTCTTCCGGGCGGCGTCGGCGATCGCTCTCATCGTATGGGTTTACCCGGTTGAGGTTGGGGGATTCGCCGCCCGGCAGCATCCCGCGTTCGGTACCCGTACAGTCATGCACCTGCATCAGAACGATACAGACGCATCTCTAGTATCGTTGGTGCAAGATGGGGAGCCGGGAGAGGCGCTGATCGTATCGGGGAAGGTTTTTGCCGGGGACGGGGTAACTCCCGCGGCCGGCGTGACGCTCTACGTATATCAGACCGGCGTCGACGGCCGTTACAATCGCGATTCGAAAGGCAATCCGCGAATTCGGGGATACGTGACGACGGATGAAGAGGGAAGATACATGTTTCATACGGTCAAGCCCGGATCGTATCCCGGAAGGCGTATAGCGGCGCATATACACTGCAGGGCTTCGGGCGGCGGGTATCCGGAACAATGGGTCGATGACTTTTTATTCGAGGGAGATCCGTTCATTTCTAAGGATCGGATGCGAAGATCCGAAGATCAGGGCAGGTTGTCTCCGATCATGCGCGTCGTTCGCGGCGGCGACGGCATCTACCGCTGCGAGCGGGACATAATACTCACGAGATAAGGCCGGCTATGCGGTTTACATGCGTTCACGGAGTCAAACCTATGTCATGTAACTATTTCTGCAGATATCTCATCATCGCGACTGCGGCTGCCGTGCAGGCGTTTCAACTCTCGTCACAACCGGCGGTCTTCGCGGTCAGGACGGAGGACAGTCATATCGGATTTTCAGTCTCGAAGTGGGGAGTCTTTAAGGAGGAGGGGCGGTTCCGTGATTTCGAGGGAACGATCGAATTCGATCCCGCAGACCCGGAAGGCATTCAGGTGTTCATCACGATACGGGCGGCGAGCATCGACAGCAGGAACGACCGGCGGGATAACGCTCTCAGGTCGCGGGATTTTTTTTATGTTTCCCGTTATCCGCTCCTTACCTTTCGGAGCGCACTATCGGAGAAGAGCGACGATGCAACGATCCTGGTTGAAGGCGATTTGACCATTCGGGGCGTAACCCGTCGTGTCGACGTTCCGGTTACGATACTCGGCATCAATCGGGTGCGGGATTTGGGTACGCTTGCTGGATTCGAAGCGAATTTCACCATCGACCGGGAAGATTTCGGAGTAGGGCTCGGATGGTCTATCATCGGCAGAGAAGTAGACATTCAGATGATGATCGGCGCCGTTGCATCTCTCCGAACGGCAAAAAAGTAGTTCCGGAGGAACAAAGAATGGGAGTCGGGTAGAAAATCACGATGCCGTCTCTCCCTTGAGGCAGTCCGACCGGTATTTCCCGGAATATGAAAAAGCCCCGCATAGGTGGGGCTTTCGTATATTCCCTGCATAATCATTGACGATGCCGGCCGCATATTTCAATTCATACATTCGTTTACCGCAACAATATCATCCTCCCCGTCGTGACCCTGCCGTCCACGGATAATCTGTAAAAATACGTGCCGCTGGCAGCGTTCGCTATCCATCTGACCGAATAATTGCCGGCGGGCATCGGCCGGTCCAGCAGCGTCTCGATTAGTTGTCCCTGTATATTATAAATGGATAACCTCACCTGCTTATCGGCCAGACTGACCGGGATCCTGAAGGTGATCAGCGTTCCCGCGTTGAAGGGATTCGGGTAGTTCCGGCCGAGCTCGATGCGGTCGGGGATCTCATCCCGGCCGCCGCTAACCGATGTAATGAAATAATTCCGGTGATCGTAATAGGGCTCGCCGGTGAAAGAGAGATAGCTGCTCACGAATTCGGGCCGCATGGATAACTCATCCTCGAATGCCGTGCTCCATTCCTCATCGGTGAGACGTTTGAAATTTACGCTGACATGTTCATAATAGCTCATGACCGGACCGACGAAAGCGTACGTTTGGCCGTCACCTAATTCTGCGATCAGCACAGCAAGGTTGAGCGGTCCCGTACCGACGTGCATGACCCATCCCACGGGCGCGCCGTATTCATCGTACGGCGAGGTATGCACATCCGCTATTATATAATCTTCCTTGAGTGCGCCGTCATCGCCGGTGAAGTACATGTCCTTATACCATCCGTTCAATTCGACCCCGCAAACAAATGCTTCATGTAGCATCTCCCTGAGAAATGCTTTTTCTTCGGCGCTCGTATCGGCGCCGTCGAGTTGTTTCTGCGCTATGGCCTTAAGCCGGCGCGCGATATCCTCCATATTTTCGAAATAATGAACGATCCTGGATTTAAGTCCGCTGCCGATGCTGTTGATCGCCCCGAACGATTGCGCGGCACGAACGGAGAGCTCTTCGATGGCAGCGAAGAATTGCGGTACAGGCTCCACGTAACTCTGCGGGTAGCTGCAGACCGGACCGCCAGTGTAGGATTGTTTGCCGTACAGCAGATTGTCATGCCGGAGCTGCGCCCATGAGGCGAGCTGCGTCGTCATGGTTTTATGCGTCCACGCCTCCGTCTGCATGAATTCGGGAAGGGGAGTACGATCGGCAGGGGGATTGAGTTGCCGTATGGCATTCAGCCATAAATTGAAAAACGTCGCATTCCAGTATTCCGGCTCATACGCATCCACGAGGTACCTGAGCGCGGCAAGATTCGGCGCGTACCGATAGTATGTCAACTCCTCTTCGAGTACGTAGAGCGCGTCGTCGTTGCCGAGTGCAAATAGGACGTCTGCGCTCTTCGGCAGCATTCTGTTCGGACTGCGTACCTTGTCGTATACAAGACTGCCCATGACGAACGAATCTATGATGAATCGCTGTCCCAATAGCAGGAATGCGGACGCCGGTTCGATAGCATCCGGCTGCATGGGATCGGTTTTTAAGATTTGCGACAGGATGCGCTGCTGCGCGAAGGGCTCCGCTTCGAGATTACTTTTAAATTTTTTGTAGGTCTCCATCTCGATGAACGATGCGGCGTCCGCAAAACCCGTCCGCAGCTTGAGGTAATCGAGATGGCCGGAGGTAACATTGTCCGACTCGCCTACCAGGAACGTAATGAGTTCGTGGATGTCGCCGAGAGCCTGGAGATTGGCGCCCTGCTGCAGGGCTTCGTTGATCAGGTAAGCAGCCATGGTCTGCCTGCGCCCGATCTCATTGCGCGCTTCTTCGGTCATCGAGCTGTACGGGTCGGCGTTCGGGACGATGAGATAAAATTCCGTGCGCCCGAGCCACATCATCGACTTGAAGTAGCGCGTGAGGTCCTTGCTCTGCGTATAATGTCCTCTCGGCGTGAACTGGCTGAAATCCATGGTACGCGGAACATTGGCGGGAGCGAACAGCGGGTAGGAGGCCATGGTTTCATTCCCGATCAGATTCATGAGCTTCTCAACCGCATCGGTATTCTCTCCGTAATGCGGCGAGACAGTCCGCTCGAGCAAAAGGAGAGGGATCGTAAGGTACAGATCGGCATCCATGAGCGCGGTCAGCATCTCCGGATGGTCGGAATAGGCGGATGCAAGACCGGGCAATGCGCCGTGGAGTCCTTCGAGGAGATCGGTCAACCGCTGCAGCAATATCTCCGTTTCGATCGAGATCAGGATCTCGGAATATGACATATGCAGGGCGTGGAGGATCGCATCGCTCGAAATGTAGACGGGGAGGTCGCGTTTATAAACGGTGAAAAAGGCTTCTCCGAAACTTTTATAGCGGATGCGGTCGGTTACCATGAAACCGTGCCTGCTGAGCAGCTCCATTTCGGTTTCGTTCAATGCGTAGTACCGCTGAATCGAGTCGGCGTACAAGGCATCGTTGAATCCGGCCGGCGCTTCTGCGAGAAAACCTGCAGAGGGATACAGCTCTCTGATGCCGCCGAAGGTTAAGTCTTTATGCTCGTCGAGAAATTGCCGGTATCTCTGTACATCGAAATCATGTATGGTCTGTGCGGTGAGCGGGGATAGGATAACGGGAATAAGAAGCGCAATCAAACCTAAGATCGATCGTTTCATAGGGCACCTCTTTTATGTCTGGCTGAAACACTATAAAGGTAGGAGTAATTTGCCGGAAAAACAATCGACGCCTGGATATGCGGAGAAGATCAGGGGGAACGAGATCGATTATCTTAAATCATTATTTCTCGGGCAGGTAGTTTCGGTATGAAAAATCCGGAACATCTTATATATCTCTACACATCTGTCCAAAATAAAATATAAAGAATTTTGAATGATTCAGGTCCACCAAG
>CAZBUK010000003.1:0-75894 GCA_964495085.1 uncultured Ignavibacteriales bacterium | reverse complement strand
ATCAAAACGCACACCATCGTCTCCACCCCACAACCCCGACGATTTCGGCTTGGTGGACCTGAATCATTCAAAATTCTTTATATTTTATTTTGGACAGATGTGATGCTCAGTAAAAAGTAGAATAAGTATATCGTTCCAGAATCTTGCACCTCCAGGTAACCCGGATAAAAACCGGAAAAGTGATCAAAGTTCCATCGCGGTGTTTATGGTACCCCGCTTCATCGCCCCGGGGGATACGCGCCGGTATAATGTTTTCCGGGGCTATACTCCGGAAGATATTTTCCGATAGTTTCCGGTATCTCCGTTCCGGCTTCATTTCCCGGGAATCCCGATACCATCCGGAGGTTGCGTAGCTCTATGCTGCTGAAGAGCGGACCGTCGTAGTTTATTAAATACCCGCTGTTCCGGGCAAAGTCGGGGTATACTTTCCGGAGATCTTCGGGCGTCTTAAACCAGGCCTGACACTGATCTCCGCCGGCCGGACTCCACAAAAAGACGGGAGTGTCCTTCGAGCCGATACCGCGTATATAGAAATTATGGTCAAGTCTGCTTAACATGGGCTTATTAAGACGGCTGCACAACGCCGCCGGCTGCCACGTGAACACCTGCGGCCTGCCGTAGGAGCCGTCGCTCATGAGCAGATTATTGACGAATACGTGCCCGTCACGCTCATCGACATCCGGCCCGGTGCTGGGATGCCAGCCGAAATGATCGCCGACTGCACTCCTCTCGTTGCGTGCGATCGTTGCCCTGCTGTTGATAAAGGTGTTATTATAGATATGAACATCCGAGCTGTTGAGCACTAACAGACCCTGATCGTTATTGACGAAGACGTTGCCCGCACAGACAGCGCCCTTTGAGATCTCAAAGAAAAATCCGTTATCGCTCGGCCATACCCGGTCCGTCGGAGCATCGTTATCGATCGTGCCGACGCTTTCGATCCAATTATTGACGAACACCCCGTCCACGTTGCCTACGTCGTACCAGATGCCGTTCGAATTCGGGTGCTCGATGACGAGATTATCGCTGCACGTCACCCGGTAACACTGATTGAAGATCTTCACCGCTGCTGGATAGTATCCGGTGATGTGCTCGATATTGTTGCGGGTGAAAATATTTTTCTCAAGCAATACGTCGTTCGAACTGAGGATGAACACACCCTCCGTGCTCGTGTCGCTTATCTTCGAATGGCGGATCGTCAACGAATCACCTCTGAAGTAGCCCGCAACGCGGGAACAGTACGAGATGGTGACGTGCTCGATCGTCGTGCCGACGACCTCTTTTCCGTAATCGGTTTCGTCGGATAGGCCTTCGGGATCGGTACCTTCGATTTCCAATGCCCGGAATGCATATTGCGTGAGGGTAATTCCGCGAAGCGTATACCCCTTCCGGTCGGACGTTTTGCCGTGCGCCTCGCCGGTCGTTCTGAGAATTCCGATATCGTATGCGGTAATTTCCACAAGCCGGTCCGTCGGATCGACACCTATGTACACGACCTGCCTGTCGTAATCTATATAATACGAATTCCCGTCTACTTCCCCTTCCCATCCCGCGGATTGCAGAAACTTCCCGTCGATAAAAACCATGTCGTTGTTAAAACGATGCAGCGGCGTTCTTTTCCCCTCGCGTTCACGTCGCCACCAATCTGCGGGTTGGGAGGGGAATAAGCGTGACCAGGAAGTAATCCAGAGTCCGTTGCCGAGATCGCGCCAATCCGACGCGACGTATGTTCCCTTCAACACCGGCTGTTCATCCCCGTACGGTTGAATGGTGATTCCCTGGTTTACTATGAGATCGCCGGTTCGATAGACGCCTCCGCGAAGAATGATGACATCTCCCGAGTTCACGCGTTCGAATGCGGATTCGATGGTGGTCGGTTGCGAAAGCGTCCTTCCCGATGCGCCGGCGATACCGTCCGGTGCTACGTAGTAAATTGTACCGTTCGTTGCGGGCACATCATACAACTGGCGAATCGGACCGTAGGGACCGCCGGAGGGCTGTGCGGCTACCGGAATAGAACACACGAACATAAGAACGATGAGGAGTGTCATTATACTTTTCCTTGAGGCTTTAATTTATGTCAGTATTGAAAGAGTAGTATGAAAAAATTTATAAGCAGCCACGAATCAGTTCTCACTAAATTACTCGTTGTCATCCTTCGACTCCGATGAAGACCGGCTGTTAATGACATAGATCCAGGAACCTCCCCGCAGCCTCACCCCCCATCCACCCTCTCCGCACGATTGCGGAGAGGGGGCGAAGGGCGTGAAACTAAACGACCGGTAGAAAACGTCTATTTATTGACATTTTCAGTTTGAATTATTTAACTACATCCCGATCTAATTTTATTCTACCAATTCGATAAAACCTCTTATCCGCACATCTTCCGACGAGGCGCCGATCAGAATTTCGACCGTCCCACGTTCCAGTGTCCATCCGTTCAACTCCTCGTTCCAGTATCGGAGCTCGTTCGCCCTGAGAGGTATGTCGACCGTTTGTGTTACACCCGCTGGTATATGCACGCGCGAGAAGCCCTTCAACTCCATGCGCGGACGTTCAACCTCCGACCCGGGATACCGGACGTATAGCTGTACCACTTCGTCTCCCGCGCGATTACCTGTATTGTCAACGTCGATGCTCGCCGTTATTTCTTCTCCGCTGCGAAGCATACCGGAACTAAGTCTCAGATTTCCATACTCGAATGTAGTATAACTGAGTCCATGGCCAAACGGATACAACACCTCTCCGCTAAAAAAGCGATATGTTCTTCCCTGCATCGAGTAATCCTCAAACGGCGGAAGGTCGTCCACGCTCCGGTAGAAGGTAACGGGCAACCGTCCTGCGGGATTGTATTCGCCGAACAGCACGTCGGCAATAGCCGTGCCTGATGCCTGTCCCGGATACCATGCTTCGAGTATGGCGGGTACATGATCGTCCGCCCAGTTCACCGCTAACGCGCTGCCGTTAATGAGTACAAGAACCGTCGGCTTTCCAAGCTCGACGATACGTTCCATCAATCGCTGCTGCGGTGCGGGCAAGTCGATGGTAGTTCGGTCGCCGCCGTAAAAACCTTCTATTGAAACCGGCATCTCCTCCCCCTCGATCCGGGGTGTGAGTCCGAGTACCAACACAACCGCATCCGCCTCTTCAGCAGCCGCTACGGCTTCATGCGTATGATCGATGCCGGCGGGTGCCCAGAGGAGCCGGATCTGAGCATCGCCGTACGACTCCCGCGCATCGATGCGAAAAGGATACTTCTTCCCTTTCTCTAAGTAGATAAGCTCTCTCGCCTCGCGCAATCTTGGGTCGGGCAGCTCGTCGCGGAAGTGATACACGGACCGGAGCGTGAGTGTATCCTCGATGTATAATTCAAATTGCATGGTCGCGGTCACGCCGAACCGGTAGATACCGGTGTGGGGGGGACGAATTTCTCCCGTCCACCGTACGCCGAAATTATTGGCATCCATATCCTCGCGCGGCGCCCAGTCGCTCCACGCCGAGTTCAGTATCTGATCAACGTCGCTGAAGAGCGGCTCCGAATCAAGGTCGTGCGAACTGAAGTAATCCACCCTGAGTCCCGGCCTTCCGCCGGATTGAAAGAGAACATCGGAAGGCAGAACGGTAAACACAGGCAGATCGGACGCGATCTCCGAGCCGACCGCATGGAGGACATGCGTAAACTCCGATACCGCTTCCTTGATGCCCTGCAATGGCGTGACGATCTTCGAAGGCATGCCGTGATAATTTCCAAGCAGGGTCAGCTCATCATCGGCGTTCGGACCGATCACGGCGATAGTTCCGAGGTCTTTTGACAGCGGCAGTATGCCGTCGTTTTTCAACAATACAATTGATTCGCGTGCTACTTCACGTGCAAGACGGCGGTGCGGTTCGGAATCCACGATCTCATACGGTATGCGTTGATACGCAACCAATTCGGGCGGATCGAACATGCCAAGCCGGAAGCGTGCTGTAAATAAACGCTTCACCGACACATCGATCTCTTCTTCACTAACCAGACCTGCCTCCACGGCCTTCACCAGGTGTGGATACACCTCGCTCCCGCAATCGAGGTCGGTGCCCGCCTTCAACGCCATTGCAGCTGCTTCGACCGGAGACGCCGCAACCTGATGATGCAGATACATATCGTCGATTGCCCAGCAGTCGGAAACGATAAAGCCGTCGAACTCCCATTCGGTTCTCAGGATATCGTCCAAGAGGAGTCCGCTTCCGCATGCCGGATCCCCGTAGACGCGGTTATACGCGCACATCAGTGAATACGAGCCTCCTTCGCGGATGCCGGTCTCGAAGTGGGGCAGATAGGTTTCGCGGAAATCCCGTGCGTCGACCACTGCGTCGAAACGATGGCGGTCGGGCTCGGGACCGCTGTGTACGGCATAGTGTTTGACCGTGGCGACCGTTTTCAGATAACGCGGATCGTCGCCCTGGAGACCGCGTACAAATGGTACGGTCAGGCGCGCGGTTAGGAACGGGTCTTCACCGTAGGTCTCCATGCCGCGTCCCCACCTGGGATCTCGGAAGATATTGATATTCGGCGACCACATGGTTAAACCCTGATAGCGTCTTCTTTCGCCCATTCGCACAAATTCATGATGCTTCGCGCGGGCTTCGTCGGAGATAACGGTTGCCATCCTGTAGATCAGCGAGTCATTCCACGTCGACGCGAGTCCGATTGCCTGCGGAAAGGATGTTGCAAGTCCCGCTCTCGCCACACCGTGCAGCGCCTCATTCCACCAGTTATATTCGGGGATGCCGAGCCGTTCGATCGCCGGCGCCCGGTCGAGCATCTGAGATACCTTCTCTTCGAGGGTCATGCGCGATACGAGGTCTTCGACGCGTGCCGCGATCGGGAGGTCGGTATTCAGATAATCGGGTGTCTGGGCGTGGAGGTTGACCGTGAAAAGATATGCAAAAAGAACGAGTCCTTGTTTCAGGAATTTCATTTTACTCTTCTCTTGATTATGCTTTGTAGAACGTTCAATGTACTTCAACTTATCCATGTGGCTATTTGTAAATGAGAGAAGAGGGTTTCATGAGAACCAGAATTTGAATTGAAAAATGATTTCACTATTTGAAGCTTAACCCTCCAAACGTTTCATACGCCTGGAGGGGCAAGCTGCGGTTACTGTTACTTTATATAGGTCATACGTCTTATTTCTACAAACGGTCCTGCTTGCAAACGGTACAAATAAATACCGCTCGAGAGATTATACGCACTAAATGTTTCGATATATTGACCGGGCATTTGCCGTTCATCGACAATTGTGTGGACGTGTCTGCCAAGTATATCATAAATCTTAAGTGTTACCTCCACCGCCTCCGGTATGTAATAACGAATCTGTGTTGAGGGATTAAACGGATTTGGATAATTATCAAATAGCCGGAATTCTTGAGGGACATCCGCAATATCCTTTACCGATACGGTCAAGGTGTCCATATATTCTCTCAACCAGGTGAGAGCGGGTCGTTCCGACCCGTCTGCGCGAACAAGGTGCATCTGTCGCCCCGGTCTCCATCCGCCGAGCCGCCATCCCCAGAGAGTAACGCCGCGTACGCCCGGATGCTCCCAAATTGGCGGGAAGACACGTTGAATAGTTTGCAATTGTGTCGCATCCGATTGCTCCTGTGAAAAACCGGGATCATCCACATCCGCATCGCCGACATTTCTACCTGCGACGTCGAACTCGGTTACGTATATAGGCAAACCGGTTGCGGCAAGCTGATTGAGCGAATTGTTCAGCGTTGTCCGCGTGATGTTCTGCATCGTGAAATGGTGCCCCTGGACACCGATCGCGTCGATCAGATCCCGCTCTTTGAGAAGGTTGATAATGGTAAGATGCTGATTCAGCCCGCTGTCGCCGCTGAGAATTCCGAAATGGTTGATCATCAATTTCGTCGTCGGGGGAAATATTTCACGCGCCATTTCAAACGAAGTTATGATCCAATCCCATCCGGTTTCCCCCGAACCGCCGAGAGCAGCCATATACGTTGGATTCTGGAAACCGGGCTCGTTGACGACTTCGAGCTGATCGATGTCCGGATACCGGTCAGCCACCGCCTGGAACCAGTTCCTGACCGCCTCGAGCTGTTCGGATTCGCTCAGGCCGGTTATCCATCCCGGCTGCTGGCCTCCCCAGACGAGCACATGGAATCTGAACGGCCAGCCGTTGTTTTTCGCGAGGTTATACGCATTATCGAGCTGGCTCCAGTTCCACGTCGAGGGGTCGGGGTTGGAATTCGGCTGCACGCTGCCCCATTTACTGGCGTTTTCGGGAGTGACCTGATTCCAGTAGCTCTCAAATAACGGGGGCGTTGTAGGTATCTGTGGCGGCGAGTATATGTTGCCTAAATACTTATTATGACCGGTTGCAAGCGGAGGACCTTCATATATGAATATTTCTTCCAGTTCCGTTAATCCAGGTCGGACACTATCTAGTCTCTCAACCGTATAGAACAGTTCTGCCCTCCCGAATGCGAACTTATCAATATCGAAGCCGGTCTCCCTGCCTCCGATTCGAAATGACTTGGTTAATTCATTTTCTTCTACTACAAAGGGTATTCCTTCAACGTGAAAGTCGCCTTCTGAGATATTCAGCCACTTCCACATTCCTATCCCTGCGCCACCCCGTCCCACGACAAACTCGTTCGGGCCGGCAGATCCACCGGTATCCATTTGATTCGCAATTCTCCAGTCCTCCGCGTTCTCCACGTCCTTTTCACCGAATCCCTCCGGATAGAAGAAGCTGTCGTCCTCGAAGGCCTCGGGACCAACGCGCGCCCTCACGAAGAGATTGTATATGCCGGGGGCGGGGAAGACGATCTCGTAGGTGATCACGTGGTTTTCACTTAACGGCTTCGATATTATATTTTGCCATTCCGGATCGGTCGGGTCGCTGATATCATGAAAGTCGTTTGTGATGCGTACAAAGGTAACTTCGTCTTCTTCGATAACTTCGAAATCTTCTCCGACATCACCCGATTCGGCTTCAACAATAATTGGCAATGCCATTATTTCAAAATCTTCCGGTCGTACGATTTGTAAGTTGTCAATATAAATTAGTCTGGTTTGATTGACGGAATAATTGAAATGAATGGGCGCTCTTATAACTTCTTCGTTGTCGGTAACTGTGAAATCCATTACGAATTCCTGCCAGCCATCTTCAGAAACTGTAGCGGGGCGTATCACGCTGTATTCCTGAAATGCATAGTTTCCGACGGTAATGTTGATCTGAGCTCCCGGTTCCTCGGATTTTACCCAAATGGAAAGGCGATAACTTCTCCCCGGTTCGACCGGTATGCTGTCGCCAATGGCTTGTATAGACCATTGATCGGGTCCAAGTACGCCGGGAGTCACCTTTAATGCATGGTTGCCGTGAGGTGCAGTGGTGTCAACCACAATCTCAAATTCCGCCTCAGCAACTCCGAGTAGTTGCAGTAGCCAACCTTCTATACCGTTCTCCAGGTCGGTTACGATCCCGGGTTCGGTATTTTCAAAACTTCCGTTGGTATTGAGTGGTTGTCCTAATCCCTGAGCCTGCACGGTAAAGGTCCCAGCAACGAATACTAAAATAGCTGCACATAAAAAGGGAACTATCCGATTTGTTCCTATAAGGTTCATCTCACACCTCCATTTATTAGTAACATGGCTACTGTTTATATTTACCAGTTCCGTACTCTGTATTACACGCTGATACCAGGAACCTAAAACCTGGAACACGAAACACAGATATTTTTTCATTATTCACCAAATACGGCGCTTCGATCCATACGGTTTCCTTTGTGATATCAACTCCGCCGTCTGCAATTATTATTCAAGTCCCGGAGAGATATCAGTGAAAATCTTGTGCATTTCAGTGTCATCAGTGTTCAATAAGCATATTTCGACTTTATGTTAAATCACTCGCACAGGAACCTTGCTTGCCGTGCGGTTTACCGCACCTCAAGCACAACAAGCGACATCGGCGGGAGGTCGATGATAAGCCTGCCGCCGGTAATGCGGGCTCCGTTGAACGGCGCAGGAGCGACGGCATTCGGATTCACGAATGTGTTATGTGCGGTCATATCGCCGGCGGTCAGTATGCGTCCCGTCACGCCCGATGCGTTAAATCCGTTGAGTGCCGTCTCTACTCTGCGACCCGCGGTGGGATCCAGGTTTGAGATCGTAATATGTATCACATCGGCATCTGTTGAAGGCCGCGATGCGGTCGCGGTGAGGGGACGGATTGATGCGCCGTTGAATTCATACGTGCCCGCATCAAGTTCCATTGGGACAAGCAGGGCGTCATGGTGAACCGTATAAAATTCGAACACGTGATATGTGGGGGTCAGAATCATCTGCTCTTCCCCGGTCAGGATCATCGCCTGAAGCACGTTGACCGTCTGTGCAATGTTCGCCATTTTTACGCGGTCGGCATTCTGGTTGAATATATTCAGCGACTGCGACGCTACCAAGGCATCGCGTATCGTCTGCTGCTGATGCAGAAATCCCGGCTGCGATCCCTCGAGCGGCTCGTGCCATGTTCCCCATTCACCGACGATGAGCCAGACGCGCTTTTCCGGATCGTACTTATCCATGATCGCAGAGTGACCCTCGACCAGCTCTTCCGTTTGCCAGCCGCGTTTCATCAACTCGAACCATTCTGCCTCGCCGTACTCGGTCGCATGTCCTTTTTTAGTAACCCAGTCACCCAGGATCGTATAATGGTGCAGATCGAGTCCCTCCATAAAATTTCCTGCTTCACGCATCAATACCTCCGTCCACTCGTAATTGCCGCCGGCAGCACCCGCCGCAATGCGAAAGGGACGAATACCCGGGTATCCGTGCAGGTAGGTCTGGAATTGCCGGTAGGCGTCGGCATAGAATTCGGGGCGCATGTGACCGCCGCATCCCCAGCTCTCGTTGCCCACGCCCCAGAATCGGACGTTCCATGGTTTTTCACGTCCGTTCTCCTTGCGCCAGTTTGCCATGGGACTCGGACCCGGGTGGTTTACGTACTCCCACCACTGCGCCATCTCCTGGACCGTGCCACTGCCGACATTACCGACGACGATCGGTTCCGTATCAAGAAGTTCGATCAATTCCATGAATTCATGAGTACCGACGCTGTTGTCTTCGGTAACGCCGCCCCAGAGTACATTCACGATGGAGGGACGTTCGTCGCGGGGACCCACACCGTCCTTCCAAAAATAATAGTCTGCAAAACACCCGCCCGGCCAGCGGAGGTTGGGAATTTGAATCGCCCGAAGCGCTTCGACTATATCCTGCCGAATACGGAATTCGCCCGATGTATCCTTCCGCCAGAGGCCATCGTAAATTCCCCTTCCCAGATGCTCGGCGAAATGGCCGTAGATATGTCTGTTGATTGTTATCTCCGCCTGGTCGACGTTAAGGGTCATGACGTGGGATGATTGTGCCGGCGAAGTCTGTGCGGCAAAGAGAGTCAATATTAGCATGAGAACGCCCCTGATATGCATGAATTACCTCCTTTTTAATGAGAACACTGAAGACACAGAAACCGCATTGATTTTCACAGATTTTATTTTAAAAAAACAGCGTAGATCAGTCCAATCTGTATCATCTGTGTTCAATGTGTTTTCTCCCCCGATAAACTCTTCCTTGATTTCTGACTTTGTCAATACGAGCCTCTTTGTTTCAATAAATCCGTCTGTTTGTAATCTATACAGGTATATACCGCTTGCCAGACCGGAACCGTCAAATTCAGATACGTACCTTCCCGCTTCCCGGAACCCCTCGAATAACGTCGTTACATTCTGTCCCAAAACATTGTACACTTTGAGCGATAAGTTGCGGGTGGAACGTTGCTGTATGTAATAATGCTATAGATAGAGCGGTGAGTCTCCATATATGGTATTTTCTGTGTCTTCTGAAGAACATGATGTATCCTTTTTTGAAGGATGCTGATGGCTGGGAGGTACGGCTGTACTACCAAGGTTGACGGATTACATAAGGCCGTTCAATGTCTCGTCGATTTGAGGTGGAGGTGATCCGGGATACAAAAATTATATAAAACCGACGACCTTAGTAGCAATGTTTCAGCAATAAGCCGACCATAATATCATTTTAAAATCGAACGGTGGAAATCTATTTTCCATGTCAGGCTTCGACAGCTTCTACCCCGCTTAGGCGGAGTTGCCCATTATATGCTCCATTACCACAATACTCATTTTCCGGCAGCAATGATACTATGAATATTGAGTTCGTCCCGTTGAATTTATTGTATTCGATTCCTCACGAACTTATTTGACCAGAACCAACCTTTTTGTCTCTACGAAATTATTAACCTGCAGCCGGTACAGGTACACCCCGCCGGCGAGTCCGGCGCCGTCGAATGTAAACGAGTAATTTCCCGCGGATTGAAATCCTTCGAACACCGTCGCGACCTCCTGTCCGAGCAGATTGTATACTTTGAGCGAAACGTTGCCGGCTTGCGGAATCGAGTAGCCGATCCGGGTCGCCGGGTTAAACGGATTGGGGAAGTTCTGTTCAA
Organism: uncultured Ignavibacteriales bacterium; assembly: GCA_964495085.1. Classification (GTDB taxonomy): domain Bacteria; phylum Bacteroidota; class Ignavibacteria; order T3Sed10-11; family T3Sed10-11; genus CAZBUK01. The sequence goes on along the minus strand of CAZBUK010000003.1, from coordinate 65,368 downwards.
GATGATACGATTCCGGGACTCCGCGATCAGCCTCTCCGGCATAGTTCGTTAAGATCAGACCCTGATAGGCAAGTTCCAACGCTTCACGCGCGTTTTGAAGCGCATCTGCGGCGGAATCCATATAGGAATAATTTTGCGCCATAGCATCTTCAGCCGCTTCGAGCGAATCCGTGAACATCAACCATGTCTCGGGCGTATAGTCGGTCTCGACGAGCGTTTCCGCATGTGTGATAAGCGAATCCAACGCATGGTAATGAATACCGACATTCACCGCCGCCCAGAATGCGGGCTTGACCTGATTGTCGGCATCCCAGAGCGACGCGTTTGCCACGAATGCATACTGATCGTTCAGACCGTCTTTCGATACGTTGACAATCTTGCCGCGACCGGATCCGGCGCTGCGCTCGACAAACAGCTTGAACAGCATGGCATACTGACTCGCCTGCTGTTGCAGTATGAAATCGGTAATGGCGGATTGGGGATTGACGTCCAATTCGGTTATCGCCATTTCGCTGCAGATCGGATAAAATTTGTCGTATGAGCTGATGAATTGGGATGCGGAAGGACTCGTTCTCTGGTCGTGGTGCTGCATGCCGATACCGTCGAGGTATCCGGCTTCCCATACCGGCGTCAGGAGTTGTACGATCCCATCGGCTTTGGCTGAACTATGGGTGTTATAGTCGTTATAATAGAGCATCATCTGAGTTTCGCCGTAGAGCTCGGTAGCTTCCCGTGAAAATTCAAATGCCTTCAGCACGTAGCTATTATCGCCGAAAGTATCGTACCATTCGTTGTTCGAGGTACGAAAAGTCCCGTTATCCGCCACCGCTTCGTTGACGACGTCCATTGCCGTCACCATCCCGGGCCAGTCTTCGTGCAGCAGACGGATGACCTCTCCGATAAAATTTCTCATTCGTTCGGTCATAAGCTCGGGGCTTAGCCGTTCACCTGTGCTTGAATAACCCGTTCGGAAGAAGGCGGTACCGGGAGTTTGATTATGCCACACAAGCGTATGACCGCGAAACACGAATCCCTGGCGCTGCGCCCAGTTAAGCTGCGCGATCATGTTGCCGTTGAAACGAACGACGGGATGCACGTTGATGGAATCCCTCTCCTCATCCGTTGTTGCCGCATTATATGCCGCGGCGCTGGCGTTTATATTGACCGTATTCTGGGCCTTCATATTATTGCCCGGAGACATGCTGTTCATGTGAAACTGTATGAGGTAACCGCCGTTCGGGGCTACAACGGCGCCTTGCCCGGGCACCGGCGGGTCGTCCTGAAAACCGATATGGGGATAGGAAAGAAGACAGCCGATCGTAAAATCCTTTGCATATACGTCCTTCAGTGCCGGAACGTCGGTCTGAATTGCATCCGACTGAGCATAGAGATATGAGGAGAACAGAATCGATAGAGTAAGATATTTTATCATGGTGAAGCCTTCTTGATACGAAAAAAAAGAGGAGGAACGGTTCCTCCTCTTCAGATGAAAAAAGTCAGAAGATGGAATCTGTTTCGGATGAGTACAACAGATTCCATCTTCCGGTTACGGATAGATTACTTAAGGAACATCATCCGTTTTATGTCTACATGACTTCCCGCCTGGATGCGATAGATATACATACCGCTGCTGATCGAGAAGCCCGATTTGTTCGTCGCGTCCCATGTTACCGTATAGCGTCCGGGTGCGTAGTTCTCGTTGTTGATGAGGGTCGCTACCCGTCTGCCGAGGATATCGAACACCTCGAGTATGACGTCCGCATGATCGGGGAGTGAAAACCGGATCTGCGTCGTCGGGTTGAACGGATTGGGATAGTTCTGCTCGAGTGCGAAGGTGAGCGGTATAGTCGGGTCGACTTCTACCGAGACAGGCATTTTGCCCACGACTCTCACGATTGCGTTGTCAATCCAGATCATACCGCCGTCATTCGCCTCCAGATTCAATTCGATACCAAATCGCATTGCACCATCGGGAGCATGGTTGACATCGCGTTGAATAACCATGTAATCGGGGAAGGAGTACATAGCCCACTCTGTTGTCAGAGTAACAGTTTCTTCCATACCCCAATCTGGGACTCGTTGGAAGCTGCCTCCCGGCAAGCCAAGGTATAAACGAGCGACACGTGTGTCGGTATCCGCTTTAAGCCATACCGTAGCACGGATTGTGTCGCCGACTTCCGGATAGAACGGTTCGTTCACTGCCTCTACATGCCATACGTCGCTTGCGCCGTTCCAGGTACCGAAGTCGATCCTGAGAGCGCGGTCGCCGTTCTGAGCATCACCATGTTCGATCGCGAACTCTGCATTGGCTCCGCCTTGTGTTATGTTGAACGACCAGAACGGCTCGCCGGTCGTTACCCCGGGGCTGGAGAGCTCAAAGTTGCGGTTTTCATTGAAAATTCTCCCGATATCGTGCGTCGGGGTCTCGAGCGGCGGGTTCGGGAGCGTAATCGGATCGTCGAGATTGACTGATATATCAATTAACTTCACTTCAGTCAGGTTTTCGTTCCTGTTGTTAAACGCGAAACAGAAACTATTATACTCACTCGTCGGCACTCCCGTTGTATCTACCACAAGGCCGCCGAACCAGTATTCTCCGTCTTCATGAATCAGGTAGAACCGGACCTGATTGTTGCCGTCATCCTGCGTATGAATTGAAACAGCGAAATCATACATTCCCTCCGGAGCTTCGGCGCGGAAGAGTCGCTGATCTATTACACCAAGCGATCGAGGATCGTTATTAAACGAGCTGAGCCATACCCCTCCATGATGGACACCGATGTTTCCGTTCCCGTTCGACCAGGAGACGCGATCCTGCGTCCCGCTGTGGTTTGTTAACATATAGCCATATGAAAAACCTTCACTGCCCGACCAGAGAGATGAGTCTGTACCGGCGTACTGTACCACCCCTGCGCTATCCTGGCGGAATACTCCGTAGCGGAGAGCGCTCCAGGCGCTCGGTCCCTGACCGACAAAATCCAGTTTCCCTGAGAGTATAAGAGCTTGACCCTCCTCTACGGTAACCGGACCAAATTCCCCGCGTACTCCTGCCCATTCACCCGTAAATCCGGTGTCGGTAGTGAGATCCACATTGCCCGGTTCTCCGACCGATATCTGCCATCCATTGACTCTGCCGGGGATAAAACCCCAGGTGGCTACTTTAGTCGGATCGTGTTCCCCTACTTTCCTCACTATCGCATTGTCGAGGGAGATTACGCCTCCGATGTTCTCTTCATAGTTTAGTTCTATTCCAAACCTCACCGTACAGCCCGCATCGTTCGTCTGGACCACATAGTCGGGTATCTGATACATAGCCCAGTCTTCAGTCAGCGTTACTTGATGTGACGATACGCGCTCAAAATCACAATCATCCGGCAAACCGATGTACAGATTTGCCACACGCTCATCGGTGTCGGCTTTGAGCCATACGCTGGCACGAATAATGTCATTTTCCCCAGGATAAATCGGTTCGTTTACCGCTTCGATATCCCAGCTATTGCCCTCGTGAGCATCGTCGAATTCGATCCTTACCGAACGGTCACCGGTCTGCGCGTCATCATACACGACATCGTAACCGACCGTATTCCCGGTTGCAAAATACCAGAACGGGCCGCTTGCCGGACCGGGAGAAGATAATTCAAATAGACGGTTTTCATTGAATATTCTGCCGATGTCATGCGGCGGCATCTCGAGCGGCGGTTCGGGGAGCGTAATGGGGTCGTCGAGATTGACCGACACATCAATTAACTTCACTTCAGTCAGGTTTTCGTTCCTGTTGTTAAACGCGAAACAGAAACTATTATACTCACTCGTCGGCACTCCCGTTGTATCTACCACAAGGCCGCCGAACCAGTATTCTCCGTCTTCATGAATCAGGTAGAACCGGACCTGATTGTTGCCGTCATCCTGCGTATGAATTGAAACAGCGAAATCATACATTCCCTCCGGAGCTTCGGCGCGGAAGAGTCGCTGATCTATTACACCAAGCGATCGAGGATCGTTATTAAACGAGCTGAGCCATACCCCTCCATGATGGACACCGATGTTTCCGTTCCCGTTCGACCAGGAGACGCGATCCTGCGTCCCGCTGTGGTTTGTTAACATATAGCCATATGAAAAACCTTCACTGCCCGACCAGAGAGATGAGTCTGTACCGGCGTACTGTACCACCCCTGCGCTATCCTGGCGGAATACTCCGTAGCGGAGAGCGCTCCAGGCGCTCGGTCCCTGACCGACAAAATCCAGTTTCCCTGAGAGTATAAGAGCTTGACCCTCCTCTACGGTAACCGGACCAAATTCCCCGCGTACCCCTGCCCATTCACCCGTAAATCCGGTGTCGGTAGTGAGATCCACATTACCCGGTTCTCCGACCGATATCTGCCATCCATTGACTCTGCCGGGGATAAAGCCCCATTCATCTATAAGAATCGGCAGCTCAGGTTCCTGGGCCTGCACTGAAACACCAATACCTATTACGAATGAAAGCGCCAGGAATGTAAATAGCAGGTTCTTGAAAATAGGAATCGAATGTATAATTCTTTCCATACATTACCTCCGATATGAATGTGTTAGAAAGTGGATGAAATTCATCTACGTCGAACAGAAATACCGATAACCAGTCAGGAATAATCTTTCACCTCCTTTATATTTATGTATGCGTATAGTGAATATTTGGTTTGGAATATCTGTTTCGAGCGGTGCTGTGACGTCACAAACATACGGGCGTATACTTAAATCGTATACGCCCGCATGCAGAGATGTAGTTACTTCAAAAGTATCAATTTTTTCGTCAGAGACTTACTCTCGGACTGCAGCTGGTATATATACATACCGCTTGCCAGGCCTGTCGCATCGAACGTAGCGATATAATTACCGGCTTCCTGATAACCATCGTACAGCGATCTTATTTCCTGTCCAAGGTAATTAAATACTTTCAAAGAGACGTTGCCGCTTACAGGGATGGAATACCCGATCTCCGTGGCCGGGTTGAACGGATTCGGATAATTCTGGCGGAGGACATATTCCTGCGGAATCTGACCGCCCGTAATTTCACGGACGCTCACCGGTTCATCACTGCCCGTCTCGAGCCAGTTCAGAATGCGATCCCACTCATCTTCCTTTTGAGCTTCCCACTGTGCATATTGTTCGGGCCACCACCGATACAGGTCTCCCAGCGGGAATCCGCCTATACTTGCAGATTGCAACGTTTCGTTTGTGTAGGATAAGTCTTCTCTCATGGGCCACATTTGGTTCACGCCGTCCTCGGGAAAATATGCCCACATATTCTGAGTGTTGTCATCCCACTTTCTCCTTAAAAAGTCTTTGAGGTCATCGAGATTCGTGGGAGGTTCGATAAAACCCGGATTGACGTTCTCATAAAAATTCACCTTGTTCATATATGGAAAGAGCTTATCGCCCTCGTCGTCTAATCCATCTAAGAATTCAAGAGTCCCGGGGCTTAATGGGGGATGCAGAACGGGTATCTCATCCGCACGAAAGTCATCACGTAAGGCATTTGCGTACGGGTTATTCGCTATCCAATCCACTAACCAGTCTTCGTAATAATGGCTGTTGTGTGCAAACAGTATGCGGCGATCCTGTTCAGAGAAAGGTACGTTAAACAAGAATGTTGCAGCGCTGTCGATCCGGATTAAACTCCCGTTCATTTCGCCGTCTGCACCGAGCTGTGCGGGGATATAACCAAACATGAACGGATTAACAAAAATGGAGTTTGTAATGGACATTTTGTACCACCATCCGGTTTGCAATGTAAACATGACTGTGTTCAGGAACGTACAGTGATTGAAATGGACATTGGAACCCCAATTGTTTTCCTCCTGCATATAAACATACCCGATATTTGCAAAGGTAGTATTCTCAAATAGCACATATTCGTTATGCCATCCCCTGGCCTGGTATGGGAACGAGAGCGCCCTGCCGTAATACCGGAGGTGAAAATCGACGGCATTCTTGAAATAGCAATTTCTGAATATAGCGATCAGACCTTCGGAGGTATTGGAGACGGCTCCGCCGGCGTTCGAGGGGGTGGGAGACCAATCGAAGATCACGTTCTCGAAGGTGGCCGTTTCGGGACCGTTCGGATTCGGTTGTATCTGAATAGTCGTCCCGACCTGATCGCCTGCCGCGTTTGCGTACAAGATCCATATATTCTTGAGTGTAATTTCCCCGTAGGATTCGATTAACATATCGGTCGCAACTCCGCCCGTGGCTGTCCACAATATCTGTGGAGGAGAGGTTTCTTGCGTAGTCCCCGGTACCGGGCCGACGATTTCCAGATGTTCACCCGCCGGAACAACGATCGAACTGGAAAGAATATAATAGCCGTACGGCTCTAATTCGAAGATGGTATTGGACAGTTCACCGGCATCTATTGCAGCCTGAATCGCAGCGTTTAGATTCCCTTCGGTACCGAGATCGCTCGGGACAGGTACAACGGTTTTTTGTGCGAATAACGAGATTGTCGCTATCATCATGACGCACATGATTGTAGAAATTCGTTTCATCGTACATACCTCCTTGGATGTTTATTGTTGGATGACAGTAGATATTTTCTTTATAACCTCAAACGGAATCCGAGGTTCGCAGTGAGACCGTATAACTGCTGATTCGTAAATCCTCCGATCGTTTTCTGTGCCGAAACATTGGTTGCCGCATTAAGGTTATTAAGGTCTAAGTATACTTCCATTCCCATAAAGGGTAATTTCTGCCGAGCGGAGATATCAAGCCTGTGGTAATCCCTCGTAAATCCGTCCTGTTCGTCGAACCTTCCGATGCCGCTCATGGCGTTTTCGATGAAGGTATATGAGAAACGGGTGGAAAATCCCATGTAGTCGTAACCGATATATGTATTTACGATATTATCCGGCTGGTTGATCAACCGGCCCGTACGAGTGCTGTCGACTACGTCGGGAATGTTTCTGGGCGGAGGGTTGGGATTCAGTATGGTAAAGGTGTCTCTCCACGGATATGTGGCTTTGGATTGAATAGTGGTAAAATTCGCCCCGAGCACAATCCCTTTCAACAGGCCGGGCAAATACCAGAGTCGGGTTTGAAAATCTACCTCGATTCCTTTCACCGTTGCGTCGTAAGCCGAATTGACGTAAGTATTTAAAATAGCGCCTACCTGCGGTGTGTTGCCGGTTCTTTCGGTGATCGATTCAACGCTTTCGAGTCCGGGCCGCATCCGGCTCGCCTCATACACCGCATACTGCGTATAATAGGAGAAGTTCGATACCGTTTTGTGGAATCCTCCGACAGAGAATAATCCTAACCGGTTGCTGTACAAGGTCACTATAAGATCGTGATTTAATGCCTCCGCCGGTTTAAGATCCGGATTGCCGGTCCAGAGGTTGCGGTGATCGTATGAAAAGGAAACACGCGGCGAGAGCATGTGAAAGTCCGGGCGGGCGAGTGTTTGAGTGTACGCATACCGGACATCTCCCCAGCCAAACGGCTTATACCGGACCTGTACCATCGGCAACCAGAATTCGTTCTCCGGATATACGGTAGTCTCCGTCCATACCTGAGTAGGCGGATTACGGGCATCAACCATATTGTATGCAAAAAATTCGGATTTATTTAACTCATATCTAACGCCGCCCACTATCATAAAATTGAGGAAATTTATTTCGGTCATCAAGTAACCGGCATAATACCTTTCTGTATATTCAAAATCGTTGGCGAGCTGTTGGAATGGCCCGTCATACCATCCACCCGCACCCTCCGGTCCGGAGCCCACACCAGCAAATTCCTCCCGATGCGCCGACAGGTACCGTGCGAATCCTACCGGTATGGTGGGGTCACCGGCCCACAAAAAGCGTCCGAACTTATCATTTAAAAAGGGTTTAAGGAGGTCCGAATTACGGGAAGAAAACGTCGAGGCGGGAAAGAGCCCTTGTCCAGATGGTAATTGCACATTGAACTCAGCCATCAGGGCATCCATCATCCGCCGCTGAATATCGCTCGTGAGTCCCATACCGACATAAGGGGTTTCCTGGTCCATCGTACGGTTTTCGTACCTAAAAACACCGCCAGCTTTGAAATATCCGGAGAAAGATGTACTCAGGGCAAAGGGCAGAGTGAAATTTGCGTTCACCGAACGATTGGTTTCTCTGTATTTGGAACTGAAGAGGTCTATTTGTGTCAGAACCGTCTGATCTGCTCCCCCACGTTCTTCGAAGGCGATAAATTGTGTCAATTCTTCGGGAACGGTGTTTCGCGGTGTCTCTCCGGTTTTAACTATCCCTCCAGCCAGTAAATAATTGAGGCGGGGAGTTTCGGGTAGGTCATTTCTGGAAGAATTATTTGCCGCCGTCACATCTACGAGCACCCTCCCGAGATCATATTCGAATTTCAACGAATTCAATACCATGTCGATGTGATTGACCCCTTCTCTGTAATTGAAGGTAATGTTATTTGAAGTGTAGTTCATTACCATCCTGTGATCGTTGAAATCAGAACGCAGACGTGCAAACATATTGATCAACTTAATACTGCCGTTGGGAAGCGGGTAGTCGAGGATCAGGTTAGCCCCGTAGCGCTGCCTGTTTTCAATGAACCGACTCAGCTGTACATTATCAACTGCTACGTCGGAAAATCTGCCCTCTCCGCGGAAATGCTGAACGATACGATAACCGGCGCTCATATTATCCGCGTTACGATCATAGGACTCTGCATTCAGCAGGACGTATGCGCCGAGACGGTCGTTAAAGAATCTGTTGCTTGCAGATACGACGGTTCTATAGTTCCCATATTGGCCGCTCTTTTGCGTGTAGCCGGATTGCCAGAGAACGTCGCCGCGAAATCCGGACGGAGCTTCCCTCAATTCTATATTCACCAACCCGCCGATGACATTTGCATTCATATCGGGGGTGATTGCTTTATAGAGGGATATGGATTTTATCATATAGGGCGTAATCAGCGAGAGATCGACGCTCCTGTCGCTGCTGACGTTACCGGCGGTACCTCCCTGAGAGGTTGCTCCGATTTGCGTACTACCGGTAGCGCCGAGCTTAACTCCTCCGACTTCGATTGCGTTGAATTGAGGAGCCAATCCTCTGATGACGACCTTGTTGTCCTCGCCCGAGCTTTTCAATGTCGAGATTCCGGGCAAGCGGGCTATTGCCTGAGCGGCGTTGAAATCCGGAAGTTCCTGGATCCTTGCCTCGGATACGATATTCACTATCTTATTCGAGGCGATCTGTTGTTGAATGGCCGATACTTGCCCTTCACCCTGAGCCGTAATGACGATCGTTTCTCCTTCGATTAAGGTCGAGCGAAGAGCAAAGTCCTGCTCTATGATTCTATTGGCGGTAACGGTAATCTCCATCGTGATTCTGTCATATCCGATATAGGAGATAACAATCGTAACCGACCCAGCCGGAACGTTGCGAACTACATAGTGCCCATTGAGATCCGTTGCCGCACCCAGACTCGTACCCTGTATGATGATATTAGCGCCGGCTAAAGGGGCTCTCGTCTCGTTATCGATCACCTGCCCACGAATGGTACCGGATTGGGCGAATATGCCGGCTTGAAATACGAAAATAAGCAAGAGACTGAGAAATACACTATACCGATTCCCGCGGGTATTGATCTGAGGTAACATCTTTCCCTCCTGCAAATTATTGTAACGCTTTGTACTTCGATATCGATTATTTATTTTACATTTTTAGTAACAGAGGAACCTGTGGAGCGGATCAAATGCGCCAGAGGTCGCGCTTCCGATAGTTCATAAATTCGAGCTAACGATTATGGTTTATTTCGATTGAGGAAAAATTTCTCAGTGAAAAGAAATGTTCTGTCTGAAAGGAAGATAACCGTACAGAGATGTTATGTATCCGTAACACAGATTATCTCCTCTGGTTTTATTACTTGTGCAGCCGGCCGGGATATCCGGCGATCCGGTTGCGGCAATGAAGACAGCGTACCGAACTAGGCGTCGCCGGGAATATTAATTTAAGGAGCGCTGCCGATAATGAGTCAGGGATCATGCTTTCTCATCTCGATATTTAGTCCTGAGCGATTGGGATTTACGCCGGTTCAGACGATTGGCAGCTTCTCTGTTAGAAATCTGAGAGAGACTTGACTAGAATATATTGAACTGATTAAAAATGAATTGAACTAGTTCAATATATATTGAGATTATTAAAAAGTCAAGCTCCCTTTTTTTATTTTATTCCTGAGAATCCATATCATATCCACAATGATCGTAAGGCGATCGTATAGGATAAAATGCTCACCAATCCCGATGAATGTCGTTCCTCTCCGGCAGATATATTCGATTTCCACCGATAAAATCAGGACACAGGTCACAAACGAGACTTCTCTCGACGGGATTCAATAGACCGATCTATCGAGGCTCCAGAAATCCCGCATTCCCTCAAAGTTTCAATTCATCACATAAACATAGTGATAATACGTTCGAGTAATTCCTGTTTTCCGCTGATCTGTTTCGGCTCTCCGTTGAGGTTACCCATCCGACTCAGGTCTTCAAGACTGAGTTCCCCATTCTCGAACCGCTTCCCCTCACCGCTGTCGTAACTGCTGTATCGATCGCGACGGAGGGTTTTATACGGCGATTCTCTCAGTATTCTATCGGCTACAAGGAGTGCACGTGCGAACGAATCCATACCCGTTATGTGGCCGATGAACAGATCCTCCGGGTCGGTCGATGTCCGGCGCACCTTAGCGTCGAAGTTCACACCGCCCTTTCCGAAACCGCCTGCTTCGAGGACGATGAGCATTGCCTGGACAAGCTCAAACAGATTGACGCTAAACTGATCCGTATCCCATCCGTTCTGATAGTCGCCGCGGTTGGCATCGATGCTTCCCAGCATGCCGGCATCTACGGCGCACTGGATCTCGTGCTGGAAGGTATGTCCGGCAAGCGTCGCGTGGTTGACCTCGATGTTGAGCTTGAAATCTGTATCGAGTCCGTACGCGCGCAGGAAGCCGATAACCGTCTCGACATCGTAATCATACTGATGCTTTGACGGTTCCATCGGTTTCGGTTCGATCAGCAGGGTGCCGTCGAAACCGATCTTCCGGGCGTAATCGCGCGCCAGCGAGAGGAATCCGGCAAGGTGATCCTTTTCCCGCTTCATATTCGTGTTCAGAAGCGAGGTGTATCCTTCACGCCCCCCCCAGAACACATAATTTTCTCCGCCGAGCTCGTAGGTGAAATCTATCGCGCGTTTGACCTGAACGGCCGCATACGAGAGAACGTTGAAATCGGGATTCGTCGCGGCTCCGTTCATATAGCGCGGGTGCGAAAATAGATTGGCGGTTCCCCACAGGAGCCGGACTCCCGTTTCCTGCTGCTTCTCCTTCGCATAATCGATGAGCGTTTTGATCCGATGATCCGATTCCTCGATACTGCTCCCTTCGTCTATGATATCGAAATCGTGGAAGCAGTAGAACGGCGCTCCGAGCTTGGTAATAAACTCGAATGCCGCATCCATCGTCGATTTCGCGCGGCTCAGAGGATCCCCGGATTTATTCCAGGGCATACATCGGGTTCCCATGCCGAACGGATCCTGACCGGTTCCGCGAAACGAATGCCAGTAGGCAACCGCAAACCGGAAATATTCTTTCATTGTCCGGCCTGCCACGACGGCATTTTCGTCGTACCATTTAAATGCGAACGGATTATCCGACTCGCTCCCCTCGAACGTTATGCGTTCGATCCCGGGAAAATATTCTGTCTCTTTAACTGTCTGTTTCATTGCAGCCCTCGTTAAACATGCACACTTGATAGTTTTGAAGAATCCACCATAATCCCCGAAAGGCGCTCCAGCCACAACTCGTAAGCCTGATGTGCGGGTTCCGCCATCGAAGAAACCGGGGTGATCCTTTCCGATACGGAATAGGTGCCGGAGAGATCTTCCAGGGATCTGATATAACCGGCGCCGACCGCGGCACCCCGGGCCGCACCCTGAGCTCCATTCGTTTCGAACAATTCTATCTCGGAGCCGGTAACTGTTGAAAGAATTTCACGGAACAACGGACTCAGGAAAAGGTTCTCCCTCCCGGCTCTGATAACCGACACCTGGAGTCCGAGTTCCTGCATGATATCAATACCGTACCTGAACGAGAATGCGATTCCTTCCTGAGAGGCTCTCAGGAGATGAGCCCTCGAATGCCTGTTCAGATCAAGTCCGAGCACGTGAGCTCCGATATTTGCATTTTCAAGCACTCTCTCGGCTCCGTTCCCGAACGGAAGGACGGTCAAGCCCTCCGATCCGACAGGAACCGCACCTGCCTCAATGTTCATCGCATCGTACCCCGCACCGCCTGCGATATTCCGTTTGAGCCACGCGTTCAGGATACCCGTTCCGTTTATGCAGAGGAGAATACCCAGTCGTTGCTGCTTTTCGGTATGGTTCACGTGCGCGAAAATGTTGACCCGGGATCTCGGATCGGGGAGCCGGTTATCGGTGACGCCGTAAACCACACCGGATGTTCCTCCCGTTGCCGCAACTTCTCCCGGTTCCAGCACATTAAGCGAGAGTGCATTATTCGGCTGGTCACCTGCCCTGTAGGAGACGACCGTCGCCGGATCGAGGCCGAGTTCCGCGGCTGCGCTCTTCGTCAATGTTCCCTGAACTGAGAAGGTTGGAACGATCTTCGGAAGAATGTTCTCAGTGAGTCCGAAGTGCTCCAAGACCGAAGGGGACACTTTATCTTTCGTAAAATCCCATAAGATTCCTTCTGATAATCCCGATATTGTCGTTGTAACCTCACCGGTCAGACGCATCGCAATGTAATCGCCGGGAAGCATCATCTTCGATACCCGGCTTGCTATCTCCGGCTCGTTCTCTTTTACCCATCCGAATTTTGCCGCGGTGAAATTTCCGGGGAAATTGAGGAGATGGGATTGGCAGAATTCCTCTCCGAGCACATCGAGCGCTCTGATTCCGTTTTGAACCGCCCTGCTGTCGCACCATATAATCGAAGGTCTGAGCACTCGTTGCAGATCGTCGACCAGCACCAAACCGTGCATCTGGTAGGAGATACCGATGCAGGCGATCTTTTCTGCGGCAACACCCGGCAATTGCCTGAGACGGTGCACGAGGATCCCGACACATTCCCACCAGACCTGGGGATCCTGTTCTGCCCATCCGGGACGCGGAGCCGAAATGAGCATTTCTTCTTTCGGATATGAATCCTGGGCGACAAGAGCGCCGGAATCGATATCTATCAGTGCAGCTTTTATGGATGAACTTCCTATGTCAAGGCCGAGTGAGAGCATTTGTCTGGTCATTCTTCGGGGAACGATGCCTGCGGGAATAGGATGAAAGGTTCTCCGATTGATATTTTGTTGAGTACTTGCGGGATCCGATAAGGAATGTATCCGGGTCATGCAAGCTATATTCGCTGATGGAGCGAGCCCACGAAGAGCCGGGAGTTACAAGACGTCGACGTAGGATGCCGGTAAAGGTAGAGCGTGCTTTGCGTTGAGCGGTTCTTTCCGTGGTACCGGCGAAGTGGTAGCAGGAAATTGACTCCCGCCCTGGATATATTTTAGAAGAACTTCAGTGAGTCGATTGGGCCGCAGTTCAAGCGCCTTCGACCATCATCCCCATACGGGCCGGATTTAACGCTCTGGTTGATTCACGTATCACTAAATTTGTGTTCAGTACGATGTTCTCGATCGGTAGAGACTCGGAGGATTCAATATTTCTGATCAGTATCTCCGCGGCGCGTCGTCCGAGCTCTCGAATGGGCGCCTGTATGGTAGTTAGTTTAACCGGTATATTCTTCGAGAACGGTATATCGTCCGTGCCGATGACGGAGATCTCGTCGGGAACCTGGATATCGAGTTCCGCCAACGCCGTCATGACGCCGAGGGCAACGAGATCGTTATAACAGACAATGGCAGTCGGATAATCTTCCCTGCTTCGATTCCTGAAGTAATCGTGACATGTTCGATGCCCGTCTTCGAGGAGGGCGCCGGTCGGAACGATCATATCGTTGCTGTAGGCGAAACGGCTCTCGCTGTAAGCTCTTCTGAATCCGTCGATTCGCTCATAAGTGTGAAAGGCATGCTTTGGACCGGCGAAATGAACGATCCTGGAATGTCCGTTATCCATGAGATATTTGATCGCTTCCTTCATCGCCTTTATATTATTAATGCTCACTACATTCGCTTGTATGCCTTTGACGCTTTCGAGGAGGACGAATGGGAAATTGATCATTTTCAATTCGAAGAGATGTTCAATTTCCGCCGTACCTTCGAGAACCGGTGCAATGATTGCACCTTTGATATCTCTTACCGCAAAACTGTCAGTGATCTTATCCTCGGAGTTATGATCGCCTTCGGAACTGGCGATGAATACCAGATAGCCTTTGCTGATGGCGTACTCCATAACTCCCAATGCGAGCGTTGTATAAAAGGGATTGTCAAGTTCCCGGACGAGCAGTCCGATACTTGCATATCCTTTTTTAACCCTCCGTAGATTTCGGGCGCTTCCCTTCGGTCTGTAATTCAACTGCTTCATCGTATCGAGAACAATTTCACGGGTTTCGGAATTTACGGTGTTTTTCTGATTAATAACGGCAGACACAGTGCCCTTTGATACGCCTGCTTCGCGGGCTATATCATCAATGGTCACCTTTTTCATGTCAAACCTCCTGAAGAAGGGGGAGAATAAATCAAGATTTCGTAAATCAGTTTGAATATATCCAACGAACGGGAGCTGTTTTTGAAATGATTCAATACAATTTTAATCATTTCAATCTACAATATAATATAAGAAAAGTCAAGATAATATTACTTCACCTGTACAATCATTCGGGTCAAAATACTATCGTTAATAGGAAACATCTTTTACATTATCTATCATTGTGAAGTAAATCGATAACCGCATGAACCAGTAATAAATAACTGGAACCGAGCGTGATCACATATTCATTCTGACCCCAGAAGAAGGGCCAGTTTTCTTTGTTTTCCGGGAAATCGGGAGGTAATACGAGGACACCTGGTACTATGCCGCCGGGGATGAAGGAAAAGTCCGCACGATTCATACCATAAGCGACAAGCTGCGATTCGGCGCCGACGCCCGATACGAAAGAAATATTTGAGCCCGGATGAGTGCCGTATATGTAGCTCAAACCTCTATATACATATTCCGGATCGATCAATTCCGGAAAGGCTTTATACAGGTGGTAATTCGTAAGTGCGGATTGGACCACCGCTCCCCCGCCTGCCCACCCTCCGGTCGTAATAGGTACACCGAAAGGATTTAGCTCACGGAAACGTTCCAGTTGATTGCTGTAATCCCGGGCCATTTCCTCTACTTTTTCTCTGAATTCGTCATCCATGTAAGGAAGCGCACGTACAATCGGGATAGCTGCGAAACCGAACCTCTGCTCAACCGCTGAAACCAATTCCCGAATTGTATCGGCATATACCCGGTCCTCAAGCGTTATCAACAGTTCGACGGCGGCATTCAGCTTTTCGATCTCCAAAATACCTCCGGTTGTATTTCCCGAGCGAAACAGAAACGGCTCCCCATTCTGCTCCTCATCCCATACCCGAATGGCCGTTGTAAGGCATTCTTCCGCCAACTCGTCGTTGAATCCCTTTAATGCGCGGGATGCCGCTGCCAACGCCGCTGCAGAACCGTAATTTAACGACGTTGATCTGCTGGTAAATGCCCAGCGATCGTCGAACAGACCGCTCGTCAATCCGTCCGTTTTCAATGACCGGGTACCGGGACGGGGAGCCGTGGTCACCGGTCGAAACATCCTTCCGGATTGAAATTTTACATTAACTGTATCCAGATCCGGATTATAAATTCGATTATCGGTTTTCGTCGATCCGTCTCCGAGATGGGTATACTGATACAGATGCGCGGCGACGATACCCGGAATCGCGTGGCCGACGGCCCGGTGTTGAGCGATCAACGCGAGCGTTCCGTGTTCGATCTGCTGGAGTATATCGGGTTGACCGTCGGGAGCATGGATTTCGACATACCGCTCATGCTGACTTACCGTCGTGTTGTCTCTCTCTATACTGAAATTTTCCCACGCACGGACAAGGTTCAGCACGGTTGCATACTGTGATTGGGTGCGTATATCGTAGTCTCCTGCATCGTACCAGCCGCCGATATTCAATCCCGGTATATGTTCGCCCGGTTCAAACTGAGTATCGGTAGTCGGACCTTGAGCATAGAGGTCGAAGTGTACATAGTCTACCGGCGCCTGGAGCGCATCGTCGAGATGAGATGCCCCATGCCAGACACGGTACGCTTCCCTGACGAGCATATGATCCATCTGTACGGGAAAAAACACATCGAGGGTAAGGTGCCACGCATTATCATACACATTCCGGTCGATCCGGAACGGCTTTGTTTTTTCTCCACCGTACTCGACGAGATAGATTCCGGTATCTTTCACCTCGGAAAAATCGAAGATTGCATAATCGTATCGCAGATAGCGCCCCCATTCCTTTACGTTACTTTTATACTTCTCGACGGTCTTTCCTTCCGGGGTAATATGAACCAACCTGGCTTCGGGACGCCGATTATCGTTTTTATCATGCTCGATAACGATCCTCTTTTGTTGGTTGGGATGGTATCCGACCTGTGAAAACGCGATCATCGGAGGACGAATCCAACCGGGAATTGTCTCCGCAGTAAGGAACCATTCGACAACGGCGCCCGATACGCCCCCGGGGATCATACTGCGCAGAACATACCATCCGTTCTGTGCCTGGTTCCTTCCGTCGAACAGGGACAGGTCGTTCATCTTGGAACTGACGGTAATTTGCCTGGCGGGATCACCGGGAGCAGCGATAAACGTTTTCCCGCGCGCAAGTGGTTCAGGTTCCGTTTTGACGGTTTCAAGGGCGTTCATCAAGCCGGCGGGGTGACGCGGGAAGAGGTTCCCCGAACCGTCCATATAATACATGCTTTCAAAGTATGCCGCCGGAAGAAACTCGAGATTAAATCCGGCGCGACCCTCCAGAGCCTGCGGGAGAGGAGAATCGAGAATCACGTTCAGAAGCACTCCTCCGTTCCTTGCCGTAACTTTTACGGTATAGGTAAAATTGTAATCGGGATATTCGAGCTTTGCCTCTATGCTGTTCCCGTCCCTATGTACAGCGCGCTCAATGAAGTGACCGAACTCATCCCATTGTCCGGGTGTAGGGCGTAACCGGACGTCGCCGTTGGTCACGGTTCTGACACCGTGATGAATTACTTCCACCCCGCTTGTCTTCGCATCGTTGAACATGCCTCCCGGTGGATTGCTGAATACGAGGATATTTATTCCCCGTGCTTCGAAGTAATCAAGGTCATTCAGCTTGAGGTTCTGCGCAGCAACGGGTAATAATCCGAATGCATAAAAACACGTTCCCAGGAATATTATGCCTGTCAGTTTAATTACAATAGAATCCATACGAGCACCTTTGTATTATGAACTACTCGCTGTCAGGGTTTTCTTTTTCATATCATTGAATGAAAAGATTGCGATTATCAGATAAAACGATAATCCTGTAAAAAAGGCGGGAGTGAACCCAAAGTACATAGAGAGAGTTACCGCAAGAATCGATCCCAATACCGACATAGTCCCGTTAATAGCATACATCCACGGGATGTATATTTCCATGTTCACATCCCGTAACAACCGGATACCTGTGGGAAACGGAATACCCAACAGGAAACCGAACGGGAGCAGGAGAAAAAAAGTGATAACTGCCCGGGATAGCAAACCCGACCCCAACAATGTATCGAGGAGGTACGGATACAGCATGATCACAATCACGCCCATAAGGACGATCGACAGGCTGACGCGGAATAAACGTATAATATGATCGGCACCGAATATTTTATACCCGAAGAGGCTTCCCGAACCCATTCCGACCAGTAACGAACTGAGGAGAATAGAAAGAGAAATTGTCGGCGTACCTAAGTACAGAACGAGTTTCTGAAAAAGTGATACCTCGAGTATCATAAATCCCATCCCAAGACAGGAGAATAATAGCAACGGTAACCGGTACTTCGGTCCGGTGTCTTTTTTCCTCCTTCGATTGTTCTTCCTGATACGCAGATATGGAATGCCGATTATTCCGAGATTACATATACCGACAATGCCGAATAAAAGAATGAAATTATCCGGTATACCACGTTGGATCTTATAAAAATACGGGCTATCGTCATAACAGGGGGAAATATCAACCGGCTGCTGCCTGATGATCGTTCGAAGAGGAATCCGATCCGAGTATATGTCTGATAATAAACGGTTCACCGTTGAACCCGAGAGATTATTCCATTGATACGGTAAAAACGATATTTCGGGAAAATCGTCGGGCATGTCCTTCATAAAATCCAGACGATGAAATACATCGTATTCTGAGTACGGATTTTTTTTAATAACAAGTGTCGGGGAGTATTCGTCTTCAATAACTTTGAAGTGATTAATTGCCGAAGTTTTATCTATACCCAATATATCAAGCGCGGAAATAACCGTAACTATTAATCGTTTAAGCTCCCACTGATTGTAGACTGTTAAGATTATTCTCCCTTCCGGAGTGAGAGTTTTGAAGTAATCCATTAGCGCTTCGACGGTGAGGAGGTAATTTTCACTTAACGCATAGTTTTCAATGTTTTGTACCTGTTGAGTGGAGGGGAGCGCCATGACGATCAAATCGTACTGTCTGTTTTCCTGCTTGACATACTGTCTGCCTTCTTGTACGATAATATGTACATTAGGAAAATCCGTATAGATGCCGCCGTTATATTCTTTGTAGTCTTTTACAATGTTGACAAAATCAGGATTTATCTCAGCGGCGGTGATTTCATCTACTCCCGCTAATAATCCGGTTAATACTTCTTTACCGCCTCCCGGACCTATGATGAGCATACTATTTTTTTCGTGCTCCGATAAAAATAAAAAAGGTATAAAGTTAGTAAAACGATATAAAAGGTTACTGAGTATCGGACCGGGATTATTGATATCCCCGTTGAATCGAAACATTTGGGAGCCCGCCGAGCCGTCGATAAATAGATGTTTAACCATATCCTGGTGGCTGTGCCGAACGAGATCGGATCGACCGAAAATACTCCAGCGGCTTTCTATTATCTCTGAATGTACATTCAAATGTGGGTAGACATGATAAAAATCTTTCTCCGGAAAATTACCGATCGGAATCGAACCAGGTGAGATTGTTTTGCCGAAAATAAACATAATAATAATTGCAGTCAAAAGGATAGGATACCCGATTACCTGGACTCGTTTATTACTACGGCCGTCCCTAAAACTCAGCGCACACCCGAAAACCAGAAAACACAGAGTTAAGACCGTTGATATCGGCCCGAGAAAAATAATGGCTCCTATTGCGGCGATTGCTCCGATGGCTGCTCCACTCAGATCAGCGGCATATACTTTGAAGCTGAAGGCGGCATAATTTTTAAAAATCTGGGAATAAAATATCCCTGCGAAAAAAAACGGGATAAACAGGAGGAAAAAATAAAAGACGGAATTTTCGATAATACGAAGTTGCGTAACGGCCAAAGTATATAGTATCAGTACGGAAGCAAGCAAAACCAATGTTGTCCTTAGTGTTCTCGAGAGCTGTTTTTCACTTTTCGTTTTGATCTTATAATACGAATAGATCCCGCCTGAACTTAGCCCGAGAATAGAAAGAGATAGAATGATAAATGCATAATTGTTGACGAATATAACCGAAGTAATTCGCGTCGCAACAATCTCAAAACAAAGGATGCAGGCGGAAATAATCAGTAGATTGAGAGTAATTACGCGAATATTGAGCATTGATTTAATGTAAACGTCTGATTTGAAAAAAGGAAAAATTAAAGATCTCGTGCGTTGTGTATCAGATTATTTCCTTCTCTTTTAAATGATGTAATAAAGCGTCCGGGTAGACCTTAACCGAGTGTTTGTTCCACAGTTGTTTGCGGATCGAAGTCTCGATCTTTTCACGGTTATATTTTTTAAATTCTTGTTCAATTGTAGTATTCGCTTCATCGTATGTTAACTTTTTCTCAGGCCGTCGGGCGGCACATTTTAGTATAGCATACTGTGTTCCATTCTCCGGATCGGTATATTCGACCGGACCCTGTACTTCACCGACTTCCATTCCGAATGCAGTTTCGCCTAAAAATGGATATTCCGTGCTCATATGAGAATCGATATTTCCGTCACGGCTCCGAACGAAAGATTTGACTAACCACCGGTCTGCCAAGTCCTCGAATGCAGCGCCTTCCGTAATCCGCTGCCATTGGTTACGTGCCTCTTCGGCGTCCGAATAGAGCAATACATACGTGTTGACAACAGCTAGTTGATGGAACAATGAATCTTTCTGCTCATCGTAAAAACGACGGAGCGATGCATCGGTCGGTTCGGGAATGCTTTCATCTATAACATGCCCGTTATACAATCTTACAATTCTATTTCTCAACACGGGATTTGTCGTATACGCATGCAGGATGTCTTTATCCAGCTCAAGCTCGTATGCCCGCCTCACAATGATTTCCGTACGTAATGCCTCGACGATGAAATCTTTTATATCGTTTATTTTCAGATTACCTCCTCGTCTGATTGTTGAAATATCGTCGAGCAAAAGTTGAAATCCTTTAAGATCGACTTTCCCGTTCCTGTAGGTAACGATCATGAAGTTTCGTCCATCGTCGATCGCCCGTTGCAGAGTATCGGAGTAATGTAGTTCATAGAAGTTCGGTGTGTTCGACCATTCGACAATCTGAGTCAATCCGTTATAATTCCATTCAAGAGTCTGTTCCTCTAGAGATTGTCTCTTTTCATCTTCGAATTCGTCAAGACTAGGTTGAAAATATCGCTGCCTCATCGTTTCCATGATTTCATCTTTGACGTTTTCAAAAGGTTGAACGCTTATTTCGTTAATCCTCTCGACTTTCACAATGTAAAAAGCGTTCCTGGTTTCGATGCTTTGAACATCGCCTGCGTTTGATCGGAATATGATCTGTTGGATCGGATTCCCGAGATTCTTCCAGATAAGCTGAGGCATATAACCGCCTCTACGGACTGATTCAGTGTCTTGAGAATAACGCGACGCCAGCTTGCTGAAATCCTCTCCACCTTCGATGTCGGATTGAATCTTTGCAACCAATTCCCGCAAGTTCGCATGAACTGCGGTATCGTTTACTTCTGATTTGGGAATAACAATCTGTTTATAAATAACCTCCTTCTTCATCTGTTCATATGCGTCGGCGATTGACTGTTCATTGATGTAATTCGCCAAATACTTTTTTTCAAAATAGTGTATAGTCATCTCTTCGTTAATTATGCGTCGTATGCTTTGCATGATTTCATCATTCTCATGCAGGTTTTTTGCAAAGAAATCCATCAGCTTCAATTGATTAACGATCATTTGATCCAGTGCCGTCTCATGTGCTTCTATCTGATCCTGGAAAATATGATTCAGGTAATTTTCGACGGTATATGTGCGCAGTTCGGGAAAGGTTATGCGGTAATTATCCCCTACCTCGGCAATAATATTCAGGTCGATATCTTCCCGGTCGGTACATCCATGAAGACTAAGTATGCATGCGAGAATGCAGAATCTGAAAAATTTCGTATTGATGCGCATAGAGTAAATTTCTTTATTGGGACTTGATACATGCTGAATAAAAAGCCCCGGTCAAACCGACGACCGGGGCTTTTAGGGTACATCCATCGCGATGTTTGTAAACCTCTGCCAGCTCTTTACCGGCCGAATCAAACGTTACTTAATGAAGGTCATCCGTTTGGTTTCCACAATATCTCCGGCCTGCAATCGATAGAGATATATTCCGCTGCTAACCATCTGACCAAATTGGTTTGTTGCATCCCAGGTAACAGTGTAATTACCTGATGACATATTTCCGTTGATCAGTGTTGTAACCAGACGACCGGTCATGTCATATATCTCGAGTGAAACATGCGCCTGACTCGGCAACGAGAACTGAATTTCTGTCGTCGGATTAAACGGATTAGGATAATTCTGTGCGAGGTGAATTGAAGAAGGAATGTTTCCGCCGATTTCTCTTACAGATGTCGTTCGTCCTTCGTTCAAGGCCGATTGCAGTTCTACATAGAGAGCTTCCTTCTCGGTTTCCCAGGCTGCTTTTTGCTCCGGGAACCAGTTCAAATCGCCGAGCGGGTATCCGCCTAAACCGGCAGTCAAATACGCTTCATTGGTATAGGCAAGATTCGGATATAACGGCCAGTCAAAATTGTTGTAATTTTCCGGTTCGCCGGTTACCGCCATGTTGCCGGGACTACGGAACTTGGGGAGAAGAACGTCGTTACCGGCAGGAGCGGTAACAATACCCCATGCGATCAGGTCGTCGATGTTGTCTTCCATGCTCACAAAATTCGGATCGCCTTCCATGATCCAGGCACCTTCCGTGAGGAAGGGATAGGTCTCATTGTCGTCGAACATGGATTGCGTTCTCTCATTCATTGTGATCATCTGGGACATCCATTCCCCCTCGATACCACCACAATTCGCATCGTCGCAGGGAATATTATTGTCATTCAGATAGTCGACGATCTGTGTAAGACGCGGATCCCAGTATACACCGTTCCGATCGACAAGGACCTTCCTCACCGTAGCCAACCCGTTGGGCAATAGATCCGGATTGACGCCGTGCGGCTCACCGGCCCAGTTCGTACCCTCGAAGTGATCCAGATTTATTATTCCGTGCGGTTGATGCTGTAGTCCGATTTCGGTATCATCCAGCCCGGGATAAAATGCCTGAACATTGCTGTTCACGAACAGATTATTGGCTACGATCATGTTATATTCATAACCAAACGACGTGATGATCTGCCCCGTACTATTGACGAACGTGTTGTGATTGAATACGACTCGCTTTGCCGGGAAATTCCTGAATTTATACATGATTCCCGACGCCTGTACGTGAGTTGAGTTCTCAACGATTAATTCCTCGAGCGGATAACTCACGCTATCGTAAACACCGCCGTTCCGTCGACAGCC
This sequence comes from uncultured Ignavibacteriales bacterium, assembly GCA_964495085.1. GTDB lineage: Bacteria > Bacteroidota > Ignavibacteria > T3Sed10-11 > T3Sed10-11 > CAZBUK01. The sequence goes on along the minus strand of CAZBUK010000003.1, from coordinate 42,363 downwards.
GACACCGGTCATATTAATGAAGTAACTGTCCCGAATGATCAACGTCATACCCGGCGCATCGTTGCCCTGAATAAAGACCCAGTTGTTATGCTCCATGAGAACGTTTTCGTACGTAGCGACTGAAGGGGCCGCAGTCCCGGTCGGACCCAACGTCCACCACCCTTCTTCGCCTGTATTGGATCCCGTAGCGACAGCGAGGTTCCTGAGCGTAAAATCCGTTGAGTGGGTAAAGAAGTAACCCGGCTGAGCGCCAGCGCCTGCAATGAGCGGCGGCCGACCGTCTCCTTCCGTACCGCCGACGATCGGACCCGCATCTTCACCGACGATCGTAATCGCTCTTTCTGCTTCAATCGTATACCCTCTGTCCTGGAGGTACAGCGATGGCGCAGCGTTCGTTCCCCGGATAAGAAGGTAAACGCGTCCATCAGGATTTGGATCGGATTCAATCGCGTCGACGAGGCTATTCAGTGCGCCCATCTGTGCGAGGTTTTTTACAACTGCAGTATCTCCCCGGATCTCGGATATATAATCCATAAATTCCTGAGCTTCTGCACTACTTAGAAATCCAAAACCCAGCAATAATGGAATCATTAGTAACATAACCTTTCTCATATCTGCCGCCTCCTTAATGTAAAATATGATTGATTAATTGCAGAAGGAACATGAAGATTTTGGTTTTTATTATTATCCCTCCTTTCATATCTGTTTAGATGCTGTGAATAACACGGTCTGATATTTTTTAACACAACGTTAAAAACTATACCGCAATCCCAGCTCAAATCTACGAGAACTAAACGTGGTACGGCTTCGATTATCAATCGTCGGGTCGGCATTGTCCCGCCGGAAATGCCGGAAATCATTAGTAGGCGCGTGGGTGATATTCATGCCGCTAAAAAATACGCTCATACCCTGGATCGGTAGACGTTGCCTGAGCGTGAAATCCCATGAATACACATCTTCGGTGAATGCATCTTCTTCGGGACGGTTGCCGACAGTGGTGATCACATCCCCCTGCAGCCGGAAGGATATCCTCGCGGAAAAACCGCGATAATCGGCGCCCACCGCGATATTGACGACGTCATTCCCCTGCTGAAGGAGCCGGGCAGTAAGTATCGTATCAATAACTGTGACTACGGGAAGACCAGTCAGGGGATCCGTGCGTTGTATATTGATGATCTGCCTGTAGTCCATTTCAGAGAAGATACGCGTATAATTGATATTCAGGACCATTGAATTCAACGGTTGCGGCAGATACCAGAAATTCGTCTGCCAGTCGAATTCGATTCCCCGTACTATCGCCGGATGCGGATTATTCACAAAGGTTGTAATTAATTGTGTGGAGCGAACATTAGGAAGAGTGGTTGCAGGGTCGGGCCATGAGATCTCCCCGGGGGCATACAAATCAAGAAGGTCTCGTTGGATCCGTTGCTGAAGAACCACGTCCTCCAAGCGCTTATAAAAACCGCCGACGGTAAACAATCCTACTGTATTGTTCGAAAATGAAAAGAAGATATCATAATTATCCGACACGGTCGGCCGCAGATTCGGATTGCCCGCCTCTCCGCTGGCCTGCGTGACGAAAATATTGGGCATGAGTTGATTATAGTTGGGCCTCGAGAGCGTTTTTGTATACGCAAGCCGCACGTCAAACCAGTTGGTAATCCAGTACCGAACTTGCACATTCGGGAACCAGTGATCGACACTTCGCTTTGCAATGGTGAGCGGTTCTCCCATCGCTTGTATTTGTTCTTCGACGAGGATCTCCCGTCCATTCCCGTCGAAGTGCGTCTCGAGCATGTACGTGGCTTCATAGTCCATTTGGAAATGCTCGTACCGAACGCCGGCCAAAACGGTGAGCCGCGAGCCGATACTCATATCCGCCATCAGGTATCCTGCAGAAAGTCGTTCCTCTGTTTCGTAGTCGAACCTTCGGGAATCGGCAATGTGGTTGAAGGGGCTCTGCTCTCCGCGGGGCCAACCGGGCGGAGCCAGACGCATGTATTGATCCATCCAGTCCGTCCTGAGGACATCCCGCATGTTATAGTCTCCGCCAAGAAAATACTGCCCCTTATCGAAGTTGTTGTCGCGAAAGTCCAGGAACCGCAATGGACTGTTCCAATTGGCGACGCCGACCACATCCACAAGAAAATCCCGTGCGGTCCGATTGTTATCGCCCTCCGAAAGACGCGCAAAAGAGCGCTGTGTATCGTTTTCACGGCCGAGGAAATTCACTTTGCCTCCCGTCTTGATATCCCCTGATATAAAGCTGGATATCGTGACGGGCACGGTCACGTTCATGTGGGCAACAACCTGCCGCTCCTTAAAAAATTCGCTGCGCGTACTGCCGTCCCTGACTGTCTGTCCCGCCCTGAAGTCATCGTAGTATTGTATTTTGTACACGTCCTCCGGGGTAAAGAAGCGCCGTACACTTTCGCCGAATCCGTCGAATGCCGCGACCGGATTCCACTCGACCCAGTACCATAAATCTGTGTCCTGACGGGATTGCGCATGCGATACGCCATAATCAACGTTGATTGAACCAAACCTGTTATCTCCCTGCAATGCGTTAACCAGGACATGCTTAGAAAAAATGTTGCGCTCGAGCCGGTTTAGCAGGGAGCCGGCGCCGATTCCCAGCCGGTCCATATGCTGCGTGTTGTTGGGGTTCGTGTATGCATACGTATTCTGCAGCATGAGTTTGCCGCGGGGCAAGACAAAATCGAGAATAAGACTTCCCCCGTATTGTTCCGTCACGTTGATCTCATTCATGTATTCGAACTGCTGCATACCCCAAGTCGCCTCGCCGTATTGGCGATCCTGTCCCGGCCCCATCCTCTCATATACGACATTGCCGATATCCGGGCCAGCATCCTGCCGGTAACTGTTCCCCTGTAAGAATACTCCGAGCTTATTGTCTAAAAACCTGTTGCTACCGCTTATCCATACCTGATAGTTTTGCCCGGGATATGTTCGATTCTGAGTATTGTACGAACCTTGCGTCGATATATCGAAATGCCAGTCAACCGGAGCTTCCCTGAGTCGAAGATTGACGACCCCGCCGATAGCATTTGCGTCCATATCGGGAGTAACTGCTTTAGTTACCTCGACCCCCGCAAGCATGTTAGATGAGATAAATCCGAGATTAGTCGATCGGTCTGTTGTTGTAGTCGCTGGAAGTTGTATGCCATTTATAAGAACAGTATTCAATTTTGCCTGAATCCCGCGTACGACTACTTTGTCTCCTTCCTGTAGAGAAACCCCCGGTAACCTGCTGAGAGCCGTAGCGGCATTCTCATCGGGTAACTCACGAATACGTTCAGCGGCTACAATGTTTTTTATTGTTCGGGCGCTTAGTTGCTCGTTTATTGCCTGCATTTGCCCGCTCGCTTGCGCGGTTATTGTAACGACTTCACCTTCAACATAATGAAATGCCAACGACACATCGTAGGTGGTCGTTTCTCCGCCCGGTACATCGATCTCCAATTTCACGTTTTGATAACCGATATAGCTAACAGCAAGTGTATGCGATCCTGAGGGAACTCTGAGAATACTATACTTACCATTTTGATCGGTGGCGGATCCTAAACTTGTGCCCTCGAGAATAACGTTAGCACCTATGAGCGGCGCTCCTGTTGATAGGTCCGTTATGACCCCATCCAGATGTCCGAATCTCTGTTCTGTTGGGAGATCCTGTGCTGAAGTGATGCCGAGACCCAAAAGCAATATGATAAAAGGAAACAGGTAGAATCTTGAATTAATCATGAAATACCTCTCCTGAGTATCTATAAATTAAATGAACCTCTGAACGGGACGCAAAGAGATGCTCGAGAACATTTTGAGGAAGTTATATCGGAGGTGTTATTGATACAACGATTTTGGCTCTGTTCTTTCATTCGAGAATAGTCCGGTTATTTATCGTACAGATTCCGGTTATATATACTCAACCTCATCGATGATGTGCAACAAGGTGGTATGAAGAAGAACAAAAAATCGACTAAATGTCTATCAGGTAGTGTATGGAGTATGGCTGATTGAACTGATTTAACCAAAATTGAACTGATTCAAGGTAAATGATAATTTTTAGAAAGTCAAGCTTGAAGCAACAAAATTCTAAACTAAAATTTTTCGAGATCACGAAATATACGTCGGTTTCAATAGATTATTTTCTCGAGACTGAAAATTTCATCCCTCTCCGCTGTCATTGGTGTATGTCGAACACTTAATATGTATGCATGAATTCCTGATCTCTAATCATTCCTTAAACGTCATCAACTATACCTGCTCGTTGATGGACTGTTGGTTGATGAAACATTAGAAATATCTTAGAATCCATCGGATAACTTCCGAGATCAGCAGTCTGTACGAATTCAACAACGAGTAAACTTTCGTGTTAATCCGTGATCTTACATTCGATGCATCGACGTTTGTCAGATTGATGGGGAAAAATAATGCTGACGATATTTCACGCTTTCGGTGTGAGCCACAATCACGCACATACCTGTTGAAGGTGGTAGAGGTGACTGTCAGATGACTCGCATATTATTCCCGGTACAGATGCCGGGTAGCGAAGAAGGCGCAGACTTATATCCTCCTTAACTGCCGGTGTCACATCGAAGCGCTCCGTTCCAGGTCCTCCATAAAAACCCTTCAGTTTTGTTATTTCCGACAGGGCCATTTTATTTCTACAAATCCCTTGTGTCTGAGATAAAAGATGAATTGATAAACCGTCCATGTAAATATAAAATGTTCCGAAAGATCTTGCACTATGAAAAAAGTGTTGTTACATTATCCGCATCGTCACAACGGATTCACTAACTAGATATGACTCCTTCCCCGGATATTCGCGTCTTACCGCTCGTTACGGCGGCCCATAACCTTTCCGGATTCCTACAGGCTATCGAACCATGTGAGCATCGCGGGGAGATTACGTCATCCAAGAACAGAAAAGAGAATACATATGAATCGTATGACCGTATTCATTTTCGGTGCGGTTTTTTCCCTAAGCGCCTGCTCGGATCATGAATCACGCGACCATTCCGCTGCAATGCAGGGTAAACGGATTGTCAGCGCATCAACCGTAGAACGCATAGATTCCACGCTCAGCTCATTCGTAGATTCGGGAATACTCGCAGGGGTTTCCGCTCTCATATTCGAAAAAGGCGAAGAGGTCTACTTCAACGCCTTCGGCACATCCGACCGCGAAGCGAACATCCCCATGGATCGTTCTACGATCGTGCAAATTTATTCCATGACGAAACCGATCACCGGCGTCGCACTCATGATGCTCCATGAAAATGGCGCTTTTGATCTGGACGATTCCGTCTCGAAGTACGCGCCCGAATTCTCCCGGCTGCAGGTATATGCAGGCGAAACTCCCGCCGGCGAACCGGTCCTCGAAACACCGAAACGAGAACCGACGATCAGAGACCTTACCCGCCATACGGCCGGGTTCGCGCCATCTGCCGATATCCCCGGAGTAGGAAAATATCTGTTGTCTGCGGATCCGATGAACATGGATAATTCGCTGACTGAGATGGCGAAACGTCTGGGGAGCGTGCCGTTATGGTTTCACCCGGGCGAGCGGTGGTCGTACGGACCGTCTGTCGATGTCCAGGCATTCTTGATCGAACGAATCTCGGGTGTACCGTTCAACCGGTACCTTCAGGAAAATATTTTCGACCCCCTCGCCATGGGACAAACCGGATATGTCGTCACTGATGGTAACATCGAGCGATTTGCAGCGGTCTATCATCGGGCGGACGACGGAACGCTCTCCAGAATTCCCGATGAATATACACGGGAGATGAACATGCGGGAACACACGCTTACTCCGGGGGGATTCGGTCTCACTTCCACATTAGACGACTATATGAAGTTTGCCCGCATGCTGGTTAACGAAGGGGAGCTCGACGGGGTGCGCATTCTTCGCCCCGAGACAGTACACCTGATGGCAACAAACCATCTCTCGGACAGCGTGACCGAACGGTCGTGGCTGCCGTCGAAAGGCCAGGTCGGATTCGGCATCGATTTCGCTGTAAGGATCAGGCCGCCGGCAACGAACGAGGAGAATTTCGGAGTGCCCGGTGAGTTTTTCTGGGATGGTGCGGCAAGCACGCTCTTCTGGATCGATCCGGTGAACGATCTCGCCGCCGTACTCTTCGTTCAATTGATGCCGTTCGATCGTGTGGGATTGCATAAAAAATTCCGTGATGCGGTCTACAGCTCATACATTGAACAAGTGCATGCAGAAGAAAATTAGTCGCTGAATAATATGTCTGAAGTTAAGAGCCGGATCGGCGGAAAGGAGCTCAGCGGTAAGGGCAGGTATTCCCGACACCGGGATTCATTCCGGAACGGTGAATCGTCCATAGGTTGCGTTTATTTCTTCTGACCGTAGTACGCGCCGGAACCATGTTTTCTGAAATAGTGCTTCTGTATCAGGCTCTCTTTGAGTTTCGGCGCCTCGGGGTTAATGCCCATGGTCAGGTAAGCCATCTTAGCGATCTCTTCAAGTACTGTGCTATTATAGACCGCCTTTTCCGCTGTCTGAGCCCATGTGAACGGACCGTGGTTACCGATGAGCGTCATTTCAACTTCCTTATACGACAGTCCCCGGTCCTCGAAGAATCGGATAATATGACGTCCGGTGTGTGTTTCATAGTCCTTTTCGATCTCTGTATCGCTCATCACCGGCGCACACGGCACATCCACGGGAAGGTGATCTGCATGCGTGGTTCCGTAGATCGGAATAGCTTTCAGGCTCTGCGCCCATGCAGTCGCATAGGTGGAATGGGTATGCGCGATACCTCCTATCCCCTCCCAGGCTTTGTATAGTTCTGCATGGGTATTCGTATCGGAGGAGGGTCTGAGATTTCCCTCGACGACATCTCCTCCAAAGTCGACGACGATCATATCGTCGATACGGAGGTCGTTGTACGGCACTCCGCTCGGTTTAATTGCAAACACTCCTTCGCTCCGGTCTGCCGCGCTGACGTTTCCGAATGTAAACATGACCAATCCCATCGCCGGCAGCTGCATGTTGCATGCATAGGCGGCCTTTTTAATCTCCTGATATCTGCTCATCCGGACGATCCTTAGACTTGTGGAAATTCATGAGTCTGGCTTCGATTGCGGAGCCGAGCGATTTATAGCGACCGTAGAGTGTAGCGTAAATCCGTGCCCGACCGGCATCGGGTCGGTAGGTCCGGTCGAAACCTTCGAACATCGAACGCTGTGCTTCGTACACGTCTTTGTGTATCCCCGCGGCTGTCGCTCCGAACATCGCAGCTCCTATGGCGCATGTCTGCTCGGACCGGGTGATCCTGATCGGCATATCGAGGACATCCGCAAGCGTCTGCATCACGTAGGGTGCCTTCCGGGCCACCCCACCGGTTCCGATAATCCCCTTGATCGGAACTCCTTCATCCACGAACCGGTCGACTATCATTTTTGCTCCGAAACACGTTGCCTCTACCAGCGACTTGAAGAGAAGCGGCGCATCGCTCGCCAGGTTCAAGCCCTCGATCGCTCCTTTCAGCACCTGATTGGCGTCGGGGGTTCTCCGTCCGTTCAGCCAGTCGAGCGCGACGATGTCGAACGAACCGGGCTCCAGTTTTGCAGCCGCTCCGGAGAGCATTGGAATAATGCCGCGATGTGCCTCCCGCAGAAGCCGTTCCTTTTGCCCCGTCTCGAGAAAATCGGAATTCGATAGCAACTTTTCGACAGGCCACATGAGGACGTCTCTGAACCATGCGTAGACATCCCCGAAAGACGACTGACCGGCTTCCATCCCCAGCATATCGGGGAAAACCGATCCTTCGACCTGGCCACAGATGCCTCGAACAAGTATATCTCCCACTTCCTCCATAGGTGCGACCAGCATATCGCATGTGGAGGTACCCATGACCCTGCATAGATGATAAGGTTCGATGCCCGCTCCGACAGCGCCCATGTGTGCGTCGAACGCTCCTACACCGACGACAACGTCTCGCGGAAGTCCGAGCTTCTCCGCCCATAATCCCGAGAGATTTCCCGCCGGAATATCGGCAGTATAGGTATCCTTAAACAACCTGTCACGCAGGCCGGCGAGCAGCGGATCGATTCGCTCTAAAAACTCTTCCGACGGCAGACCTTCGAAATCTTTATGCCACATCGCTTTATGTCCCGCGGCGCAGCGACTTCTCTTCATCCGGGAAACATCTTCAGCGCCCGTGAGCACGTACGGGATCCAATCGCAGAGTTCGACCCAGGAATGGGCCGCCGATCGAATCTTCTCATCGGTCCTGAGCGTGTGCAGGATCTTAGCCCAGAACCATTCCGATGAATAGACGCCGCCGACAAATTTCGTAAAATCGATTCCACCCCAGCTTCTCGCCGTGTTGTTGATCTCCTCGGCTTCCCGGATCGCCGTATGGTCTTTCCAGAGTATGAACATAGCATTCGGATTCTCCGCGAACTCGGCATGGAGCGCTAACGGCGTACCTGCTCTGTCGACCGCTGCCGGAGTAGAGCCCGTCGAATCGACTGAGATGGCGCCTACCTTCGCGACCTCCGTCGACGGTACCGACGATAGAATCGATCGTATGGTCGCCTCGAGTCCTTCGAGATAATCAAGGGGGTGATGGCGGAACATATTCCGTGCGGGAGCGCAATACCTGCCCCCCGCCCATCGCGGATAATTGAAGACGGATTCACCCAGCTGTTCGCCGCCGGCATTCACCAGAACCGACCTGACCGAATCGGTTCCATAGTCCACGCCGATGATATTTCGTTTCGCCGGATTCATATCGACCTGCCATACTGTTTGGTACATATCGATGACGGGAAAGCGTCCGGTAAAACGGTCGCCTCCCCATGAACTCCGCTGAGCAGCATATATATCTCAGAACGATTCAACTATGATCGTGCTTAATGGGATTGAATATCAGGTTGTCTCCCTGGATCGATTTCTCCCGGTATTTTTCTCTGTCGAATTTATAGAAAAAAGCCCCCTTACGGGAATATTTCTTCTGCTTCTCCAACGTATTAACCAGTATATCCATCGATAATAATCTTCGCCTGAAGTTGCGTTTGTCGAATGAGGTATCGTATATGCTTTCGTAAAGCTGCTGGAGCTCGCGTAGGGTGAATTTCTCAGGGAGCAGCTCGAAACCGACCGGCTGATAGCATGCTCTATATCGCAGATGTTTTTTCGCCTTCTCCACCATCTCCTGATGATCGAAGATAAGGTCCGGCAGCTCATCGATGGGAAACCACCGCGCGCTGTACTGCTTGACAAGCTCGGCATCGTGCCGGTGTATATCGATGAGCGCGAAATAGGAAACCGATACCGTACGTTCTACCGGATCGCGGCCGACTTCTCCGAACGCATATAACTGCTCCAGGTAGATGTTCCGCAATCCGGTGAGCGTGTAAAGGATTCTTGAGGCAGCTTCGTCGAGACTCTCGTTCCGGTCCATAAATCCGCCCATCAGCGACCAGCGCCCCCGCTCGGGTTCCATCCCGCGCTTGATGAGAAGCAGCTTCAGCGTTTCGCCGTCGAAACCGAAAATAATGCAATCGAGCGCGACCAGCATTCGGTCATGGTCTTTATAATAACTTTCCGTAGTCAATTCTTCTCAAATCTCCTTTTGATTTGATTGAATGGTTCTCCGATCGATCTCCTTTATTCCGCCGTAACGGCAACTACGGCCATCGGCGGAAGTGTTACGGTGAGTACGTTGTTGCGGAGATTGAATTCCGTAAAATGCTTGATCGCTACATTGTCCGGGCGGTCGTAGGTATTTACCGCGCTCACTCCGTCGGCGGTCAGCACCCGTCCGGAATGCGCGTTCCGAAGATCCCTTCCTCTGAAATGAATCGAGACGTCCTGGGGCCGGTGCGGATTGAGATTAGTCAAAGTTATATTGACGCTGCCCTCTTCATTTTTCGACGCCGTCATGCTGACCGAAGGTATGGTCTCACCGTTGAATTCGTACCCGCTTACCGATTGGAGATCGGTCTGGAGAAGTACAGCGTCATGGTGGACCTTATACAGATCGTAAACGTGATAGGTTGGAGTTCTGATCATCCGGGCGCCTTCGGTTCTGATCATGGCCTGCAGCACGTTGACCATCTGGGCGATGTTCGCCATTCTTACCCGGTCGCTGTGCCGGTTTAATATGTCGAGCGAAATGGCCGCGATCAGCGCATCGCGCAGAGAGTTCTGCTGCTCGAGGAATCCGGGATTCGTACCGGGGAGCGGATTCGTCCAGATTCCCCATTCATCAACGGCGAGGACGACTCTTTTTTCGGGATCATACTTATCCATCCGAAGCGCATGACCTCTGACATATTCGTCCAATCTCATCGACCGCTGGACCCCGCTGAAATAGAGCTCTTCGCCGAAATCGGTCGAGGGTCCTTTATCATGCCATCCCTCGCCGGCTATGGTATAATAGTGAAGCGATATACCCTCCAGAAGATGCGCGGCCTCTTCCATAAGCTTATCCGTCCAGTGATACTGGTCGTTATAGAATCCGCTTGCGATTCTGAACAAGTTATGTCCGCCGAAATTCTTTGCATAGGTAGCGAACTGTTTATAGAGATCCGCGTAATACTCCACGGTCATATTTCCGCCGCATCCCCAGCTCTCGTTGCCGATGCCGACATACCGGACGCCCCATGGTTCTTCGCGGCCGTGCTCGCGCCTCAGATCGGCGAGCGTACTCTCGCCGTCGAAGTTAAGGTACTCGATCCATTCAGCAATCTCCCGCGGAGACCCGCTGCCGACGTTCATGGCGATCACGGGTTCCGAACCGATAAGCTCCACGAACCTGAGGAACTCATACGTGCCGAAGTTGTTGTCTTCGATCACCATTCCCCAATGCGTGTTGACGCGTTTCGGCCGGCTCCCGCGCGGACCGATTCCATCCTTCCAATTATACTCGTCCGCAAAGCAGCCTCCCGGCCACCTCACGTTCGGAACTTCCAGCTCCCTGAGAGCTTCGAGAACGTCCGTACGGAAACCTTCGTTATTCGGTATATCCGAGTCTTCGCCCACCCAGACCCCTTCGTAGATGCCTCTGCCGAGATGTTCGGCGAATTGGCCGTAGATGTGTCGGCTTATGGTGCTGAGTTCTTTATCGACATTAACGATAACGGTATTCGTCTGGGCAAATGCCGTCATGCAGATGACGAGAAGTAACCCCGATACGAGAAGACAATTCTGAATAAATTGGATGATGGGTTGATTCATGAATGCGTTTCTCCGATTAAGCGTAAAGGCAAAGACGGTGTATCGCTGAAGTAAGGAAGGAACCGGCATACACCGCCGTCGTATTACTTGCTATTCGTCGTCCGTTAAGAACTTATATATCGTCGTGGAACGGTATACGTCTCCCGGAGACAAAATCGTAGACGGGAAATGCGGTTGATTCGGAGAGTCCGGAAAAAATTGAGTTTCGAGACAGAGACCGGCATACTGACGATATGCCGCTCCGTTGAATCCCTTCAGACTTCCGTCGAGGAAATTACCGGAATAGAATTGTAAACCGGGTTTCGAGGTATATATCTGCATTTTCCTTCCGCTTTCCGGATCGTACAATTCGGCAACGAGCGGAAGATCGTCCTGTGAAGGATTCAAAATATAGTTATGATCGTATCCGCCGGGAACCTGGCCGATGCGCTCTCCGATGCTGCGCGGAGAGGTAAAATCGAACGGAGTTCCCTGAACGTCTACGATCTCCCCGGTCGGTATGAGCGTTCGGTCGATCGGGGTATACGATGCTCCATGGATCGTCAACAGGTGTCCGAGGATATCCTCGGCATAATCGCCTGTAAGATTGAAGTAACTATGGTTTGTCAGATTTACCGGCGTCGGTTGATCGGTAGTCGCGTGATAATCGATGATCAGTTCGTTCGATTCGGAGATCGAAATCGTTACGTCCACCTCAAGGTTTCCGGGATATCCTTCCTCACCATCAATGCTCAAATACGAAAGCTGCAGCGTCGTACCGTTGATGATCTCGGCATCCCAGAATTTTGTATAGTATCCGCTGCCTCCGCCATGGAGATGATTCGGCCCGTCGTTCAGGGGGAGTTGATATGTTTTACGGTCGAGGGTGAACGTACCGGCGGCGATTCTGTTTGCGTACCGGCCGATGAGCGCACCGAAGAACGGATGCGGATCAAGATATTGCTTCAGATTGTCGAACCCGAGAACTACATTCTTCCTGGTGCCCTCACGATCGGGAACGCGAATCGAAGTGATGATTCCGCCGTAGTTGATAATGTCTAACTCCATTCCTCCGGAGTTCGCGAGGGTATACATATTTACATCTCTTCCGTCCTCCATCTTTCCGAAGTGAGTCGTCTGTATTTGCTGAGTCAGTGAATCCATTTTTTGGGTCGTCGTAGTCTCCGAGTCGTTTCCTTTCCGGGAGCATCCCTGAAGGCCGATACCGAATATACTTATTATCATGATAAAATATACAATATGTATACCAGGGGCGAAGGGATTGTGCGGGCGATGGGTCGCAGAGGTATTCAAATTAGATCCGATCGATTTGATTGAAGGATTGGATTATGTGCGCAACATGTAATCCGGCATTATGGAAAGTGTCAAAATAACACTTAAGGTATAGAAATTTCGAACATCATGCAAATAATTTTTATCGGGAAATAATTTGCCCCCGAATCCGTTCTTTTTATTCGTCTTCGCATAATTTCGGTCGAAGCCCGTACATACCGCTTGTTTGGAATTTGTATTTGAAATAAAAAATATTAAACTTACACCCGTTGTTATTCTCACATCGAATAGTACCGGGACAATTAGCATGACCGACGAACAATGGCATGAACTCATACATATCGTCAATGGAGAACAGACCAGTCCGCTGCGGGCAGGTTTCATTATCGACAGTCCCTGGCTGCCGAACTGGTATGGTGCGACTATCCTTGATTACTATACGAACGATGAAATCTGGCTCAGGGCACATCTGAAAGCCCTGAAAACTTTTCCGGAAGTCATATTCCTGCCCGGATTCTGGAGCGAATACGGAATGTGCACGGAACCCTCCGCGTTCGGTGCAAAAGTTATTTTCTGGAGGAACGAATTCCCGTTCGCAGAGAAAATAATTAGTGATCCGGCGGAGATCGATTCCATAGCGATCCCCAATCCGGAAACCGACGGCCTGCTGCCGTTCATGCTTAACCGATTGCTGAGGGCGAGATCTGAAATCGAACGTGAAGGATATAAAATCCGGCTCTCAGTTTCGCGCGGCCCGCTGAATATCGCATCCTTTCTGATGGGCACCACTGAATTCCTCACCTCAATGATGATCGAACCGCAAAAGACTCATCATCTGCTCCGGATTATAACCGATTTTTTAATTTCCTGGCATAAGCTCCAGAGATCCGCAATTCCGACCATCGACGGTATGCTCGTTCTCGACGATATTGTCGGTTTTATCGGTGAGAAACAGTATTTGGAATTCTGTCATCCGTATATGAAGGAACTGTTCGATACCGATGTCAGCATTAAGTTCTTCCATAACGATGCCGACTGCAAAGTTTCGGTCAAATATTACGCCGAATTGGGTATCAACCTCTTCAATCCGGGTACCCAGTTGACCGTCAACGAATTAAAGGAAGCAACGAATGGCAGGTTAACGATTCTCGGAAACATACCCCCCCGGGATGTCCTGAGTGCGGGGACGCCTGAGGATGTGGCACGCGCGACCGCCGAGCTCATCCGAAGCGTTCAAGACCGGTCGCGATTCATTCCCTCCTGCGGCGGCGGTATGCCGCCGGGGGTGTCTACGGAGAATATTCGCGCATTCATCGGGGCGCTCGAATAATCGTAAACGACCGGCTTTTGTATACCGGAGAAACCGGGAATTCATCGATTTATTTGAACTTCAAATCCTCAAAATATAGAGTCACTACGGAAACGTTTCATACCTCGGGACTATATGCATGAAGAAAACAACGATCAACGACGTCGCCCGAAAGGCCGGCGTTTCGAAGGGCACGGTGTCAGCGGTTCTAAATCGCAAAAATAGTGTGCATGCGGATACCAGGGATCTCATACTTCGTACCATAAAGAGCCTGAATTACCGGCCGAGAGGGAGCGCCCGCAATCTCAGAAAGGATGGTCCCGAACTCGAAAGCATAGGCCTCCTCATTCGCGAGCTCGATAATCCGTTCTATACCACAATGGCTCTCGGGATCATGGATTATGCTTTGAGTAAAGGCTATCTGGTCTATATGGCAAGTTCCGAAGGGAATCATGACCACGAGGAGAAGATCACCGACTGTTTTACGGGAAGGGATATTAAGGGAGCTATTATCGCGCCGGTACTGGAAGGGACCTCGGAAATAGAACATCTGTTCGCACTAAAAACGATCAACTTCCCCTTCGTTCTGCTCGAGAGCGTTAAGGGAATTCAGGCGAACGTCGTGAGCATAGACAATTACCGGGCTATGAAGGATGCGATCCGCTACCTGATTGAAAACGGCCATTCACGGATTGTCCACTTCGCAGGTCCCGATCATGCCTCCCATACGTTCGAACGCATCGACGGTTTTTGCAGGGCCTTCAGCGAGAGTCCGTTCGCTTTCAAGGACGATATGATCGTGTCAACCGGAGCACATCTCATCGACGGATACCGGATCTGTCTCGAGTATTTCCGCAACAGGCACAGGGAGGATTATCCGACTGCCATCGTCTGCTACAACGATCTGGTTGCACTCGGCGTACTCTCCGCGCTTACAGAATTGAGGATCGCGGTGCCGGATGAAATTTCCGTTATCGGCAACGATGATATTCCCTTTGCCAAGAGTATACCATTGAAGCTGACAACGATCCGCACTCCGATGCGCGAGCTTGGTAGGAAAGCTGCCGAGATACTCATCAGAAACATTCAGGCGCCGGTGCCTCTGCCGGTGGAGAATGTTGTCCTGCATGCCGAACTGGTGATACGGGAATCATCGGCAGCCCGGCGAACATAGTCCGCAGAAACCGGAAACGAATACCTCAATACCGCTCTTTATTCCCTACCGCCCGATCATCAGCATGTCGTGCAGCACACGAACGGTACTTCTGTCAGCGGGGACGTTCTTAAAATTCGATGATGTCCCAGTTCATCGCTTAACGGACTCCGCGATTGGCGAAGATCGAGTTGTCTGCGAAGATCATCCGCTCGTTCGGACGCTTCCTTCGTCGTCGGAATCCCGCCGATACCTTCAGTCCTTCGAAGATTCGCGTTTACCTGCTGGGTACCGAGTGCCGGGATGTGCTCATATATATTCGTAATCTGCGGAAGCAATTCAACGACGAGGACGCTCAATGGCGTATCGCCCGGCAGTCCGAACAGTTTTAACCACTGCCCCACCTCATCGTTGCTCCATACGACGGTTCCGTACTTGCGGGCGTCTTTGTTCAGTTTGTCGAAATCGACCAGCTTGAATACCTGCGCGAATTTCGCATAGCTCACTTCATCCTTGAAATTCTTCACGGTAAGATTCTTCAGCGTGAATAGTTGATCGTCATCGTATCTCTCCAGGCGACTCATCCGAGATTCGGTTTCCACTTGCACCCTCCAGTCAAGTTGTTTATCGTCAAGCAGAATATTCCGGTAATCTTTGCCGTCGGCCTGCCTGACCTGCGCGTAGAGCAGACACCAAAGTCCGGTGCGTGGTGGATCAGCCGTCATATTCTTCCCGTTGGCTACCGCAACCGCATATGGTGCGGTCACCCAGAGCTTTTTTTCGTCGCGGTTAACCGCACATGTGAGAGTCGGCGCGGGGTGTTGAATTCCCGTCGCGCGGAGCCGCCTGCCGAATCTCCCCTGGGCGGTACACCATACCATTTCGTTGGTATCCCGATCGCGGTAGTGTCCGATCCTGAACTCGTAGGTATAGAACCCGAACATTTCGTCGGAATCGGCATGGAGACCCGGAGGAATCGGGAGAATGTAGTGCCGGTCGCTGTCGGTGGCCTTCGTCATGGGCTGCATGGCATTCAATCCTGCCAGGTCGTTCGTGGCCCCGGGCATCACGATCCGGATTTCCTCCGGATCGATCGGAAGTGAAGGGTCCTGAGGAGCTTGCAGCAGCTCGGGACTGTTATTGCTGATGAGTTGATCGGGCGCATAGACGAGCATTCGCGCAAAATAGGTATCGTTCGGATCGCGAACCGGTTCTTCGAATTCAATCCAGAGAAATCGCTGACGTGGTTCTGTTGCAGAGTATCTATCGTTCCGGATATAGGGAGAAAGAGCTATGCCCGCAGAAGCGATTCTGGGTACCTGCGACGGGGTGGTGGTTATCGGCAACCGGATCTCCTGTGCGGTTTCGCCGTCGCGCTGCGCCGCGTGATCCTGTTTGAAGTGGGTCGTAATCCGATAGCTCACATCGATCGTATCGGGAAATCTCGGCTCCTGCTGATGAGGCGGTGGCTGCATGCGTTCATTCTTGGGCTCCACTGCATCGATGAATACGAGGCGTGTGTAATTTCGTTTCGGACTGTGCAGCGACTCGAACGATGCGGCCCGTCGAATCTCCATGTCTCCTACCGTTTTTTCCTCCGTTTCCGAAGCCGCGTCGTTCGTAAAATGCTGAATTCGAACGATGACGAACGCCCGGTCCTCGAGACCATGCCATGTCCAGTCCCGGTCGATGGTTAGCTGCACACAGCACAACCAGTGATGTGCGATATCTCCTTTCGAAGAGAACGTAAGTGATGAATTATCGGGAGCAAGTGTATGCCTGATCCGGCTCGAGCATCCGAATTGAACGCGTTCTCCTTTCGGGGCAACCAGCGTCAGCCCCGTGTTTTCGAGATTCAATTCTTTAGCCAGACGTTGTATCATATCCGGCGGCTTCACGACCTCCTTCCCGAACAACAACGTCGTTATCTTTCCGTCGAACACGACCGGCGCGTCGGGCTGCAGATAAATACCTCTGAGCCGCTCCGATGGAGCGCTATCCACGAACAGATCCCGTTCATCGGTAGATGGCCGGTAGAGAAGTATCTCGACCGTATGTCCGTAACGCGAATCCCGGTCGCGATTCGCCGGATCGAGCGACCCGTAGTACTCGTCGTCGCTCGCCTTTTCCTCGCATACCGCGCGGAGAGTGACCCGGACATTTCTTGCGGTCGGCAGGAATATGCCGGCAAGGTTATCAATATCGTCATCAAGATTGAAATCCGCCTGCAGGTTCTGCTCCTGTCCCGTATGCAGCACTTTCACATCGCGGTATTCGATTGGTATCTGCAGCACGGCATCGTAGTCGTCATCAGTACCGATTGCAGGAAACGGCCGCCGGGTCGTGTAGAGATGTACGTAGTTATCCTTGCCGGATAAGCTCATCAGATTATCGAGCTTCAGCGTCTCCACTTCGACCGATATCTCGATACGATCGACGTCAGGGTCGGGAATTCCGAAAGCCTCGACGCCTTCCATGTTCTCCGACGCCGTCCGCAGCCGGGTAACCGGATCGGAATATTTGTCCGTGTAGATGACTGCGGGATACCCGAGCAGCGGTCTTTGAACGGTAAGCGAGTCGACATCGGCTGCGGCATCGGTATTCACCGGAAGATTCTGAATCCTCGGCTGGTTCGGCGCCACGTATCTTTTAAACCTGCATCTCGCGATCGACGACGGGCTTTCGATCGCAGGTACCGCATCCGGCGCCGGACCGCCTCCGCTCAGATCCCGCATGCGAACTCTGAAGTCATACTGCCTCCCGTAACGCAGGTTCGTGTTGACGGGCGCCGCCTCGTAAATCTGATTCAGTCTGTCCTGGGCAGGACCCGTCACGCCTGTTCCGGTGGATCCGTTTTCCGGATCGGCCTTCAGGTCGGCGGCATCGGTCCGGTAGACGCGGGATGCATCCGGATCGGGGAGCACCATGCTGTGCCCGTTCCAATTCGCGAAGTACATCGGCAGCCAGTAGTCGCCTCCGGCTTCGCCGTCGAGCTGCATCGGATATACCTGGTACGGGAGTTCGCCCGTGAAGCCGCCCAGTACGATCGTGTCGTTCGGCGGGATTGCGACTGACAGAGGCGCCCGGCTCGAGACCTGATTCAGTGATTCCCATTGTTGAGCGGGATTTGCAGTCTCGCGCACATCGATCGCATAGCCGAAAACGCCGAGGGGAACGTCGAGTCGTTTGTCAGGATTGGAAACCGAAGCATCTGCCGCGAGTTGTCTCAGATACCACTCGAGTATCGTTTCGTCTTCCCATCCGAACTGAATACCGATATCTTTCACGGGATGGCCGTTTTCATTCTGCTCATCGAGTAATTGCCGGCTTACGGGCTGTCTGGCATGGACGATCTTTGCGAAACCGTCGTTGAACTCGGAGGCTTCGATCAAGAGCCGGTCGAAATTCCCGTCGGGCGACGGATCGGGATCAGCGGCGTTCGGTTTGAAAAGCACCGGGAACAGCAGCGGCGCAAACATCGTCCGGCGGTTGTTCAGGGTAAGTGCCGGAATTCGCGCCGCGTATGATCGAATGAATGCATGATCAGTCTGCTGTTGCTGCAGATAATCGCTGTCAGCGGCAAGATCGACGAACAGCCAGCCGCCGTTCGGGAAGTGCGACGCATCGATCGTGAGGGAAGTAGAGAAAATCATCTTCAACGACCGGGCAAGGAGCGGTTGTCGAAGCACATAGGCGAAAACCTTCCCCCAGCTTATCTCGTCGGGACTGCGTTTGAATCCGGGAACCTTACCCGCATTACGAACCGCGCAGTGATAGCTGTCGTCGGTAACCGCCGCTTTCGTGCGCGGTGTGGTGAAGTTGAACGCTTTCCGGTAGGTGAGCGGCAAATACTTCTTCACCGGATAAGGGGATATTTTTGCTTCCTCCGCTTTGTCCGCGGAAGAAGCCGGGTTATTGACAGTCGGATTGTCGTTAATCTGGTTGAGATTGGAAATGCTGAATTGATCTGCCAGTGCCGTAAACAACGCCCGCGTCTGTGCCGGCTGATCTACCGGCAGAGAAATCGACGCTTGCGCCGAGTGATTGTTCGGGAAACCGGCCACGCCGCTGACAATATTCGCCCTGAATGTGAACCGGGCGTCGGCGAACGCCGGGGCATCGGGTATTATCGGATGCTGCTCGATCGCGGGCTGAAGCGGATTTTGGTTCCGCGGCAACACGACGATATGAAGGGACAGCCTCGTTCCGTCGAATAACTGCGGAAAAGGTAGGATCGAGAATCTTCTGTTCTGTTCCATAACTGATCAGCTCGCCTTCATGATAAGGTATATATATTATCGTTCATCGCTGAATTCTTGGTTCGTCCATAGCCGCATGTTCATTCGCCGGATAGATTATGAGATCTGCCTGCTTTCCTGCCAGGAGGTACTGAAGCTGATATTGATGACCAGGAAAATGCTGATGTCCAGTCCGAACGTCACCTGCGCCGACATATCCGTCCGATCGTTCGCTCGTGATATCGTTCCCTTCGCTTCGATGGTTATGGTGACCGACACGAGACCCGCGAGTAATTCCGCATGCCCCCTGAAGAGGAGAAACGCGGAAACCACCACTTTGGTGGAATCGGTATAGATCTCGACACCGACCATATAGAGCACACTCACGTTTCCGACGACCGGCAATCCCACGACGATCTGGGCTCCGAAGCCGAACTTCATTTTCAGAGAAGGTCCGACCTTCGTATCCGCGGCGATATCGAGATTGACCTGGCCGACCGCATATATCGTTGCGGCTGAGAGGGAAACGCACATCACCGATAATCTGCCGTAGAAACCGACGAACGCACCCGCCGTCGGCAGCAGCTGGTTCGGATCCGTCGTGACCTTGAGCGCGGCATTGAAGTACGCTCCGATCTTCAAACCCGCTTCCAGCTTGAGCGGAGTGTTGGGGTCGTTGTAGATCGCCGCCGGCATCGGGAAACGCACGACGGGAATTTCCTTCGATGCTTCGAGTTTATATTCCCAACTCCCCGCTTTGTTGCTCATCGCGAGCTTGAGACCTCGTGCGAACGCATCCTTATAGTTCTCTCCCTGCAGATCCTGAAGTATCTGCAGAATCTCTATAATGGGCTCAAGCTCGGGGGCAAATTCGAGCTGGGGCGAGGGGAAATCCGGATCGGCCGCGTTGCCGCCGTACTGCGCCTCGGCTCCCTTTCCTGCATCCCAGTTTCCCTTGATTGTCATCAGCCGCTTGATGGGACCGAGATCGATCACCACCGCGACATTGCTCATTTTACTTTTCCATTGATCGGTCAGATTCGTCGCGAAGGAATCCACGTCGAAGTTGAGCGAGCCCGGTGCGTTTTTCGAGCCGCCCCCCTGGGTTTTTATATTGTCTGCTTTATATTCGAGGTAAATTTTAAACGCGCCCCCGAGTTCGATGAGCACCCATTCCGTGTTCGGGAGATCGAACGTCTCGATTTGCTTCAGGAGTTTGAACCCTTCCTGTTTTGCTGCATTCACGACGTCGTTTATCTTCATCACCTCGAGTACCTGCGTGCCTCCGTCGGTGACGGCATTCTTCACGAACTCATTTCCGTTTTTCATTAGGGAGATCGCATCGCCGAAATTTCCCGCAGCGTCGCCGATATTTGGAAAGATTGCTTTCGAGCTTACGATACGGAACGCGTCTACAAAGAGCGGCGGCGTTTTACTGAGCAGCTTGTCGAGCCCCTGCCTGAACGCCGGCGTGAGAAACAGAGCTTTCTGAGTATCCGTCGTCTGGAGGAATCCGAAGTTGACCGTATCGCCGATGGACGAGCGAAGCAGCTCGGCGGGATTTGCGATGCGAAGCAAGGCGTTGGCCGGACTCACATGGGGAACAAGATTCCCGTTCGAATCTTTGATGAGCCTCCCGATACGGATGAGGGGTAGGCTCAGCTCGGGAGGAACCGGAGTCACCTCGCCCGTACCGACCTGATGGCGCACCATGCTCCATGAACCGTCTTTCGGAAGGAGTACGCTGCCCCGGCCGGCGACTGCAAAGATCGGATCGGTACCATTTTCACCGAATGAATTACTGATGTCGAATCTGTTCAGGCGCATCTGCTGGCCGCTACCGCCGATATCCACGACGCAATCGATCGGACCTCCTATGACTCCGGCCTGACGATTGATCATATCGCGGAATGTATTTACGGACAGAGGTAGGCCGCGCGGTGCGATCTGGACGAATCCAAGAATCCGCCGTGAGGAAACGAGTTTCTTCTGCTGGCCGTCGACTGCCTTCGTCTCGAAGCCGCTGACGGGGTTCTCAATTTCAATATCCGCATCGAAAAAGACCGGCTGCAGCTCGAACGCGAGCGAAGCTCCGCCGGGATTGGGGATCTCTTCGCCGACCTCATTGATCAGCGTCTCGCCGGGAGGTACCGTCATCGTTCCGGTGTACGGAACGATTTCCTCCGTCTCGCGGATATTCTTTACATTGAATAATCCCTTCACGGCGCCGGGATGTATTTCGTATTTTGCGTCACGCGGTTTGGGTACGAGCTTCCCGTTCTCCATCTGATATACGTAATAGGTGAAATCGTATCTGCCGTCACTCTCAGCCCGCCACCCGCTGTCGTATCGGTACACGTATCCGCTGCCGACCCGGAACAGGGTGATCGTCCTGACGACTTTAATCGCCCACGGATACATGATGCTCTTCACCTGGATTATTTCATGAGCACACCTGCCGACGAATACGTCGAACTTTGCCTGGCTCGTCTCGGCAATCGCAGCGTGCGGATTCAGCCAATTGCTGAAAGTGCTCGCACCGTATCCGCTCAGATCGATGCGTTCGAGCGGCACGCCCCGATGACGGATGAGCTGGAACGGAGACATGAGCCATTCATTATTATAGATCTTCGTCACGCTTGCCCCGAGTGTACTTGCGCCGGTCATGGCGCCCGTCGTATTGAGAATGTTGTTGATCTGTACGGTGCTTCCCATGAACATGTCGCTCTCGCCTTCGCGAAGCGCCTCTCCGCCGTCCAACTCCAGTTGCCGCGCACCTTTCAGATTCGACGGGAAATTTTTCCAGTTGAACGAAAGATTCGTTCCCGGTCTCGATTGACCTTTATAGACATATTCCTTCTGGAGAAGGGCCAGAGCGCGCATTCCGAAGGGAAGCGTGAATAATGAGAGTGCAGCGAAGTTATTCTGATCCGCGGATTTCTCCACGAGAAAGTCGGTAAGCGGAATCGGCGCGAGCGCAACCTGGTCCGGACTGTTGTTGAGCATGCGGGCGGGACCGCCGTCGTTCGGATAATAGTTGAAACCTATCGGCGGGTCGCCGCTGTTCGGCAAGTCGGGAGGAGTGAGATTCACGGCCGGCTCCCAGGATATCTGCGGCACCATAAACGCCTTGACATTCATACCCCGGCTAACGACATCCATACCCTCTACGCGAAGCGGGAACCCCGCTGAACCGACGGGGGCATGCGTTGTTACCATCGCCATGCGCGTATGATGAAACAGGCCGAAACTGATTCCGAGCAGGTCGGCGTTCGTACTTACATCGAGCAGAGCGAAATGGTCGTCCCGCAGCCTTCCGGTGACTTCGTTCCAGATACCTTCATAATCGGGAAGTGGCGGCGGTAGTGAGGATCCCTCCTTCTCAAGGTAGCCTTGCGGCTCGTCGTCGACACTCGAGATGAGGGAGGAGAAGTCGACAGGTTGCACGTCCTCTGAAGGAAGAATCTGGAGCTGGTTCTGAAGCGGCGCGAAATGAAAAGATACGTCAACCGAATCCTCTTCTTCAGATCCGGGAATCCACTGAACTCTGCAAACCAGCCACATCCAGATTGAATGGGTCCCGAATACCGATCCCCCGGTGCGCGAATCCCCCGTTTGCCTGAACTGGTACTTTAAATTGTTAACGTTCGCGGCGTAGGGATCGGGAAGTGTCGGCAGATAGGCGAAGACTCCGAAGGTCAGATAGAGCGACCCGCGTTCGATTTTCGAGAAATCTTCCGAAAGAAATCCGAAGAGCAGACAAGCGTTTACCGGAGTCGTCTTGAAGAGCGCGTTGTGGAGTGCGAATGAGATCGGTTCCGGGAACGACGGCGGCTGGTTTGCCGGACCGGCGGAATCGAGCAGTATATTATCGTCGAACAGGTACAGGAGCCGGAAATTATCCGTGACGGCTATGATAAGGAGCGAATCTTTGGAGCGAATTTCCGGAGGATCGTTCGTAACGGTCACGGGGCGATCCGTCCGCACGTCCGCATTCACATGCGTCATAATAAGTTCGATGCCTTCGGCGAGCGAATTATAATAAAAAGGAGCTGACTTGAGGTAATGAACATTCGCATCGGCGGTAAACGGATTCAGTGAATCCTTCCACATACCGAATTTCTGGTGAGCGAGAACGTTTCCGGCCTGGAGATCGGAAACCGCGAGCCGGCCCGGAGCCGCAAGTATATACGGTTGTGTAAGGTTTAAACTGCCTTCATTCAGCCCGCTCCATCGCACGGTCAGTCCCGTACCGCCGATGATGAGCATTCCGCCGATACCTTCTGCGGGGGACGGATTCGCTATATCGATCGGAGCGGACGGGAGGGCCCAGTAGCTTCCTGAGATCGCCGTCTCACCTGCCAGCGTATGGTTTTGCGAAAGATTCTCCGCAACGCTGAAATTCTGCGTGGATACACGGTACGGAATCAATACCCGGTGCAGCAACCCGTCGTATGTTCCAGGTTGTTGAGCGATCCGCTCAAAGGACGCCCTGTGCCCGTAGACTCTCCAGCGTGCCGGTCCAGAATGAATTGTCGACGATATATTCCCGGTAAAGTTGAAATCGAGCGTTTGAGGGAGTGCGAGTTGTGCTTCGCGTGCGTCTTTGCCGTAGGGACTTTTCGGATCCGCTGCGGGGGCATTCTGCTGCTGAAGCTGCAGCTTCACCGCTACCTTGTTACCGGGGTTGATTGTCAGTTTTCCCCCCACAACCTGCGGCGGTACACTGAGTGAGACGGTTCCGCTCCTGATAGTGACACCTGTATAATATCCGTTGGGAGCGTTCGATGCGAGCAATTTCGAATGTATCCAGATACTTCCGGGCTCGAGTTTGTATGCGGGCTGGATTTCCGCGGCGAGCGGAAGATTCGGTGCGATGTACTGTTGTATACCGGTCTTGATTTTAAACAGCAGTGCGGGAAAAGGATTACCCTGTATATAGAGTGCGACGAGTTTTTCGATCTTTATGAAATCGAACCAGATGAGCCGTCCGTCCCTGTTCGTCAACGGACCGACTGTATGATCGACCGCGGCGCCGCCGGCCCAAAGCGGGAGCGATGCATGGAGTTGCGTACTGCGCACCGGCACTTCTCTCAGATTTAAACGAAGCTCCGGTTCGGTTCCCCCGGGGGGAGTCCGGCCGGCGATGGAATCCAGCATATTCCGTCGCTGCGGCGGAATCAGATCGCCGGCAAAGAGATCGGAGTGCTCGATCGCAAACCGGCTTCCCTCCGTTACACCGAGATCTTCGGTCAGTGCAGTCCGTGTCAACGAACGGTACAGGTTCCGGATTTCGTTCTCTTCACGGGGAGACGAGGCGACGAGATGTCCCGCAAGTCGTTGGAGCAGGTCGCTCCGCAGATTGGCTTTCATATGGTATCCGCATTAGATGTTGGTGACGATCTTCTGTTTTTCAGAAGGGAGTATGCTCAAAGGAAACACATGGACGAACGATCCGGAAATCTTTCGATACCGATCGAAACGGTTTCTAATCGAAAAATATTTTAGTATGGAGGAATTAAGAGCACCGACTCGCTATCGTCGTATGCGAATGACGAAGAGAGGTCTTCGGAGGTAAAGAAGAGTATATCGGGAAGACGTGTTTCTACGGTTTCCCGATTTTCCCTTTCTCTCTAAATCATCGTTCGTTAGTGCATTCCGGGATTAACATTTAGTAAAATTCGGACCGGTTAAGCATCCATGTTGAGGGAGTGGAAGTAGCCTGCCCGTCGAGTCTTCATAGGAGTATGCTGTACGGATACGGAGGAATTCAAGGTTTATCTATGGGGTCTCGAAGATACGTTATCGTGATTTTCTACGATTAGATAAATGAGACGCCATCATTTACGAACGTTGGGAATGATAAAAACAATTTTAATATTTGTCAAGGGCAGGCGGGATTTTTCCATTCTGTGCAATGCGGTTTTTTCAGGTGAGTGCCGGATGGGATCGGTCCTGCGACATCACCCGATCCGGAGCGAGCATACCGCCGGCAGCACGGTCGGTTGAAGCGGCGCCGCCGACAAGTGAAATCGATCGGATCCGGATCGAGGTCACGCTTATCTGTGAAGAACATCGTGGACCAAACGGAGGATGTTCTCGGGATTATACGGCTTCCCGATAATGTGCATGATCCCCTCCTTTTTCATGAGGGAATACATTTGGGGCTCGAGAAAACCGCTTGCAAGTATGACTTTCGCCGAAGGTTCGAGGGTTCTGATTTTTTTATACATCTCGAATCCGCTCATCTTCGGAAGTCCCATATCCGTAATGACGAGATCTATCCGGCCGCGATTCGCCGCAAATATTTTCAGCCCCTCATCGCCGTCAGCCGCGGTAATAGTCCCGTAACCTTTCTCCTCAAGCAGCGTCTGCAGTATATTCGACATGAGCGGTTCGTCTTCAACGATGAGGATCGTTTCATCGCCCCCGGGAATAAGCCCGACCGGGGCGGGTTTATCGGTGTCGGTTTCCTGAACTTGTACCGATATCGGGAAATAGAGCGTGAAGATGGATCCGCCCCCGGGCGGATTTTCAACGTCTATGATACCGTTAAATGTATTAACGATGCCGTAAACGACCGCAAGTCCGAGGCCCGTCCCTTTCCCCGGCTCCTTGGTTGTGAAGAACGGATCGAAGAGCCGTTCTTTAATCGACTCGTCGATGCCGGTTCCGCTATCCTTCACGGAGATCACTGCGTAATCCGTATCCATGGTTTCATGATACCGCAGTTTGAGTTCTGCGCCTCCAATTACGCCCGTCAATATTGTGATGGTTCCGCGTCTTTCCGGTTGTTCCATGAGTGCATCGCGCGAATTGACGCAGAGGTTGAGAAGCGCCTGATGGAGCTGATTCTGATCGATCATCAGCATCGGCAGCGAGGGGTCGAGATCAAGATGCAGCTCTATGGTTTTCGGGAAGGTCTCCTGCATCATACGGCTCATCTCGGCCACCAGGAGATTCACATCCACCGGTTTGGTCTGCGTCTCGGTCTTCCGCGCGAACGTTAATATCTGATGAACCAGATTGGCCCCCCGATTAACCGCTTTCACGATCGCGTCGAGATGCTGACTGAATCTTTGCGGATCGTTTTTTGACCGTTCGAGGATGGAGGAATACCCGATGATGATTCCGAGTATATTGTTAAAATCGTGGGCGATACCGCTTGCAAGCGTCCCGATGCTCTCCAGTTTCTGTATTTTGAGCAGTTGATCCTGAAGAGCCTTCTGCTCGGTGATATCCTGCTTGATCGCAATAAAATTCTTGATGATACCATGATCGTCGGTAACCGGCGTAATTGTCATTTCCTCGACATAAATACTTCCGTCTTTCCGCTTGTTATGAATTTCTCCATGCCAGACCTTCCCGTCCAGAATGGTTTTCCAGAGACCGGCATAGAACCCCTCATCGTGCAATCCCGATTTCAGCATGCCGGGATTCTTACCGATGGCCTCATCGGGACTGTACCCCGTAAGTCCAGTGAATGCGCGGTTCACCCATTCGATCTTACCGGTCGCATCGGTAATAATGATCGTATTTGCGGCGGCTTCGAGAGCGGCGGACTGGAGTGAGAGACGTTCTTCGGATTCCCGCAGTGCGTGTTCTGCCGATCTCCGGCCGGTTAACTCCCGAATGATGCTCTGGAAAAAACGTACAGCTTTAACCGTAATCCACCGGGAACTCACCTCCGCCTGGAAATGACCGCCATCCCGCCTTTTAAAAACCACTTCGGAAATAACATTGTCTGCCTGCAGCGATCTGTCGAGATGATCGGAGAGATCTTTCGCACCTTCCGGTGATGTCAGATCTCTGATACTCAGGTCGAGCAATTCGTTTCGGGGGTATCCGAATACAGGCAACAAACGATCGTTTACGTCGACGATCCTGCCGGCGGGATCGGTGAGAAGCGTGGGGTCATGGGCATTCCGGAAAATCTGTTCGTAGAGGGAGTGTATTTCCGGAATCGTGTATGGTCGATGCGATGATTTCTTTTTCATGGATTGTCTCTGGTGACAGATTTCGGCCGAACGGGTAGTCGGCAAGGCATAAGGATGTGGAAAAACGTTCAGAAACGGTATGAAGAGCGGTATTGATCCAGCGCATATAGCGTCCACCTGTTGATTCATTCGACAATAACCGACTCGATATAGAGTGGCAATTTCCATACCACTTCTTTCGGAAAAAACCTTTTAAAAAGAGTGTTTTGGGGGGCATTTTCCCTGACTGCTTTCCCCGGGTTAGTAATTATTCTTATTTTTAATAATATAAAAAACCAGCGGTTTCTCTTCCATTTTAACGTTAAATCGGATCTCTGAATCCGTTACCTCCAATCAGTCCCTCTTTGCTCAATCCTCCTGTGGTAAACAGCTCATCGGTTTAAAATCCCCTTATCAGGCGGATACAACCCGTGAACCGAGTATTCGATCTGTCCCTGTCACTCCGAGGATCATCGATGACGCGGTTTATATTTTACTGCAAACGGAATAGTCTAAAATGCTGATGGGAAAAATTGATCGGTACCTTACCTTGGTTGCGGTTCCATGCAGGCCGGATGGCCACTTCCGAGACGACCGGAGCGAGCTGTATGTATCTACCCTGGCATCGTGTAATTGTTTGCCGAGCAGTTGACAGCCGCGTCAAGATGTGAGCAGGTCTATACGGTTAATGAATATTATGATTTCCTCTATTGCATTGTTTATTAAAATTACCGATTATTGACGAGACTTGTGGTATCGTTAACACTTGTACGACCGGTCACCTGAAGAATTCGATTGCAACATCCGATCCGTGCGGTGGAAGACACGCCGGTAATCGTTCGCTCGGGAGATTTCGGTTTCATGCGCATCAGTGAACTTTGTGAAATGATGCATACGGATAACATGTCTCAGAACCGTTGTCCGCGAACAGCCGCCGTCGGACGTTCATTTCGCATCCGTACCTCTTCTCATTACTTCCTAACCACTCACATCGATATGTGGAGTACGATATGTCTACTTTAGCCGCACTTGATTGGGTCGTGATAGCAGGCTATTTCAGTATTATACTCGCGCTCGCCTGGTGGGTCATCAAACAGCGCCAGGATACGTCCACCGATTATTTTCTTGCCGGACGCCATCTGGCATGGTTCATCGTCGGTGCATCCATCTTCTCCTCCAACATCGGCTCCGAACACCTGGTCGGCCTTGCGGGTTCCGGGGCAACCGACGGCGTCGCTATGGCTCACTATGAACTCCATGCATGGTGTCTGCTGGTTCTGGGGTGGGTTATGGTACCGTTCTATATGCGATCGAAAGTCATTACCATGCCCGAGTTTCTTGAACGGCGTTTTTCCCCCAGCGCCCGTACGCTGCTTTCGCTGATATCGCTGGTCGCATACGTATTAACCAAAATTGCAGTCGGTATATTCGCAGGCGGCATCGTCTTCAGCGTGCTGCTTCCGGATATCAACGTATTTGGTTTGGACAGCTTCTGGATCGGTTCGGTCCTCGTGATCGTCTTCACAGGTATCTATACGATACTCGGAGGTATGCGGGCCGTCGCATATACGGAAGCACTCCAGACGCTCGTGCTCATCATCGGTTCTATACTCGTTACTTATTTCGGTCTGAAAGTACTGGGGGGATGGGATGTCCTGCGCGAGGTGGTCGATTCTGAAATGTTCAATCTCTGGAAGCCGCTCGTTCCGGAGGGCTATGAAAGCACCTGGGCTCCGGTACATGAGAGCGGCAGAATGGCGTGGTACTTCAACTCGAACTATCCGTGGCTGGGCATGCTCTTCTGCGCACCGATTATCGGTCTATGGTACTGGACTACCGACCAATACATCGTACAGCGAGCGCTAAGCGCTCAAAACGAAACACAGGCCCGGCGGGGCTCGATCGCAGCCGGATTTTTCAAACTGCTGCCGGTTTTTATCTTCATCCTTCCCGGCATCATCTGTTTTGCACTCGCCGAACAAGGCACCATTCCCGCAATCACCAAAGAGTTGATCGGACCCGACGGCGAATTGATCCGCGATAGGGCTCAAGCTGCCTTTCCGCTGCTCGTCGCACATGTCCTTCCGGTCGGCGTCCGCGGCATCGTGGTAGCCGGACTGCTCGCTGCTTTGATGAGCTCATTGGCGGGCGTGTTTAACGCGTCCTCGGCTCTGTTTACGATGGATTTTTATGCGCGCCTCAGGCCGAACGTCACACAGAAGCGACTCGTATGGATCGGGAGGGTTGCAACGGGCGTCATGGTGGTCATAGGATTGTTCTGGATTCCGGTCATACAGGGGGGACGTGGGTTGTACGACTATCTGCAGGGAGTCCAGGCATATCTTGCACCTCCCATATTCGTCGTCTTTTTCCTCGGCGTTTTCTGGAAACGTTTGAACGCTCAGGGATGTATGGCCGCCTTGATCGTCGGCTTTTTAATGGGCATCATCCGTCTCGCGATCGATACACCGGTCCAGCTGACGGAAGGATTTGCCTATGCCGAGGGATCTTTCTTCTGGGTCATGAATAACATCTTCTTCCAGTATTACAGCCTGCTCATCTTTCTCGTCTGTTGTGGCGTCATGGTTGCGGTCAGCTATTTTACGCAGCCGCCTTCGTATGAGAAATTAAGCGGACTCACATACGGCACGGTCACGGAAGAACACCGGAGAGATTCCCGGCATAGCTGGAGCCGCGGCGATCTGATTGCGTCGGTGGTCCTCATTCTTATAATAATCGCGATTTACTTCTACTTCTCCGGCTGATAGCAGGCCACCCTGCGATCGGTGAATTTGACCGCAGCGGTGCATGTATAGAGTATACAGGATTCGATCATGGAAGATCTGAAAAAATATGAAGTTTGGTTCCTCACGGGAAGCCAGCACCTGTACGGAGATTCGTTGCTGCGGACGGTCGGCGAGGATGCGAACGAAATCGTCGGCGGTTTAACCGGACAGGGCGAGCTTCCCTTGCGGTTGATCGGCAAACCGGTGCTTACTTCGCCCGAATCGATTGATTCCGTTTGTCGCGAAGCCAATAATTCGGAGACCTGTGCAGGATTGATCCTCTGGATGCATACCTTCTCCCCCGCGAAGATGTGGATCTCCGGATTGCAGACGCTTTCGAAACCGTTTCTGCACCTGCATACGCAGTACAACCGCGACTTACCATGGCACTCGATCGACATGGATTTTATGAACCTTAATCAATCGGCTCATGGCGATCGGGAATTCGGATTTATCTGTACGCGCATGGGAAAAACCCGTAAAGTCGTCGTCGGACATTGGCGCGATCCCGAAGTCAGAAGAAAGATTTCCGTGTGGATGCGCGCCGCTTCAGCCCGTCTCGATCTACAGGGGGCAAAGATCGCCCGGTTCGGGGATAACATGCGTGAAGTTGCGGTGACTGAGGGGGATAAGGTCGAGGCTCAGATCAGATTCGGCTATTCCGTCAACGGGTACGGCGTCGGCGATCTTGTACGCCGGATCGAATCCATCGACGAACCACAAGTGACACGGCTTCTCCAAGAATACGAAGAACGTTACAGCATAGCCGATGCACTCCGGGAAGGGGGCGGGAAAAAACAATCTTTGATAGAGGCGGCGCGTATCGAACTCGGGTTACGCGCCTTCCTCGCCGAGGGAGGGTTCAAAGGCTTCACGACGACCTTCGAAGATCTGCACGGTCTTACGCAATTGCCGGGATTAGCCGTTCAACGATTGATGGCGGAGGGCTACGGTTTCGGCGCCGAAGGGGATTGGAAAACGGCAGCGCTTGTACGGGCGATGAAACATATGGCGACCGGACTCAGCGGAGGTACATCCTTCATGGAGGATTATACGTATCATCTGAATCCTGAAAACGGGGGTATGAAAGCGCTCGGTGCACATATGCTGGAGATCTGCGAGTCGCTCGCAGCGTCGAAACCTCGCCTGGACATATACCCGTTATCGATCGGAGGAAAAGCCGATCCCCCGAGACTGATTTTCACTGCGCCGCAGGGAGAGGCGGTCAACGCTACAGTTATCGATATGGGGAATCGGTTCCGGATGATCGTCAATACCGTTACAACAATCGAACCTCAAGAGCCGCTCCCGCACCTCCCTGTAGCAAGGGCAGTATGGATTCCTCATCCGGATCTTGAAACCTCGGCGTCGACCTGGATACTCGCCGGCGGCGCTCACCATACATGTTTCAGCCAGGCGCTCAATGTCGAGCACCTTGAAGATTTTGCCGAAATGTTCGATATCGAGTTTCTATTGATCGATAAATCGACAAAACTATCGGAGTTTAAAAAGGAATTACGACGGAGCGGGTTCTCAAGAAATATCTGATTCGTGAAACCGATTAGTCATCGAGGATTTTATCAGCGAATTAAATAAACCGGTTGATGAGATTCTCGTACATCTCCTGTTTCCCGCTTATCCTGTCCGGTTCTCCGTTCCCTACTGCGATCCGATAGAGATCCTCGATGCTCATATTCCCCTGCTCGTACTCTTTTCCGTAACCGGTATCGAATGAAGCGTAACGATTTTTCCGGAGATTTCCATATTCGGATTGTGAGAGAATCTTTTCGGCCGCTTCGAGACTTCGTGCGAAGACGTCCATCGCGCCGATGTGTGCATGGAAGATATCGTCGGGATCGGTCGAATTTCTCCGCACTTTCGCATCGAAGTTGATGCCGCCTCCCTGGAATCCACCCGCCTCGAGAATTACAAGCATCGCTTCGACTATCTCGTAAACGTTTACGGGGAACTGATCGGTATCCCATCCGTTCTGGTAATCTCCCCTGTTCGCATCGATGCTGCCGAGCATACCGGCATCGGCGGCAACTTGCAGCTCATGCTGGAACGAGTGATTCGCGAGCGTTGCATGGTTGACCTCGATATTGAGTTTAAAGTCTTTCTCGAGACCGTACTGACGCAGGAAGCCGATAACCGTTGCCGCGTCGAAATCATATTGGTGTTTAGTGGGTTCGGCCGGTTTGGGTTCGACGAAAAAAGTCCCCGCGAAGCCTTGTTTCCTCGCATAATCTCTCGCCATACTGAGAAACCGCGCCAAGTGCTCGATTTCCCTCTTCATGTTTGTATTGAGCAGCGAAAGGTATCCTTCCCTTCCTCCCCAAAAAGTATAGTTCAGTCCGCCGAGCGCAATGGTCGCATCAATTGCCATTCTCACCTGCGCTCCCGCGTAACTTACGACGTTAAAATCGGGGTTCGTCGCAGCGCCGTTCATATAGCGCGGGTGCGAGAAGAGATTTGCGGTACCCCAGAGAAGCTGCACGCCCGATTCCTGCTGTTTTTCCCGAAGATATTCCACAAGGTTGTGAAGCCGCTTTTCGGTTTCAAACAATGAATCAGCCTCTTCCACGACATCGGTATCGTGAAAGCAATAAAAGGGTACACCGAGTTTCGAAATGAGTTCGAATGCCGCATCCGCCTTGTCTCTCGCCCTCTCGACCGGGTCATCTCCCGATGTCCAGGGGAGCGGACGTGTTCCGACATCCAGAGCGAATGGATCCTTCCCCCCGCCGCAGAGCGAATGCCAGTACGCAACCGCGAACCGGAGGTGTTCTTTCATGGATTTCCCTGCGATCGACTTATTCTCGTCGTAATACCTGAACGCCAGGGGATTGTCCGTCCCGGGACCTTCGAACGGTATCCTGCCGATGCTCAGAAAATATTCTTTTCTGCCGACGACAACGTCGGTATTGATTGACATTTCACTCATGGTTTCTCCTCAGAAGTCGTTACTGGTAAATGAATATAAGCCGATTCGATATTGGGTGATCTCTTCATCCGATACATCGTACCATATGGATCGTCTGTATCCGTCTCCACCGGCGGAATGTATTGAATGCTTCACGTGCGCGGTTACGCTCCGGTACAGCCGCACGATCGCCGGATAATCTGCTTCGTCTTGATGATAATATGCTCCACCTCTTCGCCTGGATTCTCGATGTGTTTGAGCAATTTCTCGGCAGCTTTCCTTCCGACCTCGTAGGGGAGCTGGTTGACGGTCGTGAGCGGCGTCGACGTAAACGGTGAGCGGACGTCATTCGAGAAACCAACGATGGCAATATCCTCGGGTATCCGGTAGCCTTTTTCCAGAATAGCGTGCATGGCGCCGAATGCCGCGGGATCGTTTACCGCAACCACGGCGCGCGGAATATTCCGGCCGGATGTATCGAGCAGGGACATCATCGCTCTGTATCCCCCGACCTCGTGATACCCCGATTCGACGAGCCATTCATCCCGCAATGGTATATCGAATTCCGAAAGCGCTTTTTTAAATCCGCGCAGCCTGTCGCGGCCGATGGATACCTTCAGAGAACCCATGAGGTGTGCGATTTGCCGGTATCCATGATTGATCAGATGTACGGTCATCTGTCTGGCGCTTTCAACGTCGTCGATACTGATGCAACTCGCACCCAATCGTTTCGCACATCTGTCGAAGAACATTACCGGTCTCCCGCCTGCGATGACCTTTCGGTAATAGGTATAGTCCGTGACCGATTGAGCCATTGAGACGAGAATGCCGTCGACCTGATTCGCCTCCAGAGTTCGAAATGCTTCTTGCTCCCTTTCTACCTGCTCAGCCGAGTGAATAAAAAGAAGATGATATCCGGTTTTGTAGACCACCTGTTCGATTCCGCGTATGACGTCGGGAAAAAAGGAGTGGGTGATTTCGGGGATGATAACCCCGATCGTGTATGTCCTTCTCGTTACGAGACTTCGAGCGATATGATTCGGAATATATCCGAGTCTCATCGCGGTTTGCAGGACTCTCTCGCGGGTTCTATCGTCGACATTCGGTTTCTTATTGAGTACTCTCGAAATGGTCATGGTCGAGACGCCCAGTTCACGGGCGACGTCTTCCGCCGTGATGCGCTTCGGAATACCCGATCTGTTTCTTGTCTTTAACTTCATATGTAGAGCGTGCTTTCTTCTTAATAGAGTCGAGTTGTGTACCAGGTTTACAAAACGGCATGGACGTAACATCAATCTTTCCGGACTCAGAACCGAAACATCCGTCCGGTTATGCCAAGTCCGCCGGCGTTATTGCCTGATGTGTGATCTATCATTTCCCGGCAACGTAATACGGAACTCTACCCGGCCATCGAAGGGATTGTTCGTCTGATCGAAAACGCCGTTTTTCATTTCAAGAACGACCGTCCGCGGGATGTCTTCGCCGGGAAGGCAGATCATTCCCTCGGCCCGCTCGCTCTCCTCCGAGAATACGACAAGTTCCAATGCCGACCAGTCTATATATTTCGTTGATTGTGCCAATTTTGCATGCGGAAGGGCCGTTCCGTCCCGTACGAGCATGATCACCGGTATGCTCCCCTGTTCGATCCGATGCCACCCGCCAGGATAGCTTCTCCCCGTCTGATAATCGATCCATATACCCGGCGGGAGATAGACATCGCGCTCGGTCGTATTCGATTCGAACAGCGGCGCTATGAGTATATCCGATCCGAACAGGTACTGATCTTCGATCAGCCACGACCCGGGATCGTCCGGATATTCGATGAACAGAGCTCGTACGAACGGCAGCCCGTTCCTGCTACAGTGAGTCGCTTGCGCATAGACATACGGCATTAGTCTGTACTTGAGCTCCACACTTTCACGGAAAGCAGTCGTAAAATCTTCACCGAAGTACCAGGGCTCTTTCGGAGGATTGCCATGCGTGCGGCTGTGCGAGGAGAGTATGCCGAAGGGAAGCCATCTCCGGTAGAGCTCCTCGGGAGTCTCGGACGGAAAACCGCCGATATCATGACTCCAGAACGAGAACCCGCTGAGCCCGAGCGATAATCCGCCGCGTAGCGTCGATAACATCGCTGTACTTGTATTTGCGGCATCGCCCCCCCAATGTACGGGGTAGCGTTGACTGCCGGCCCATGCACTCCGTGCCCAGATTATGTTTTCGCCTTTCACTTCGCGGGTAATATCGGCAACCACCTTATTGTATCGCAGCGGATAGAGATTGTGCTCATAGAACCCGCTCCTCCCCGACGCGTACAATCCTCTCAACGGAGCAGCTTCGCCGAAATCTACTTTAATGGCGGCAACACCGAGCTCAAGAAGGTTTTGCATATGTCCACGGTACCATGCGATCGCCCGCGGATTTGAAAAATCTATGATCGCATCTTCGTTGTGAATGTTTCCTTTTGCATCGGTCACCGCATATCCCTCGGCGACAATCTCTTCGAACAAACTGTTGCCCGGTGAAAAGTATGGAAGCTGCCAGAGCGAAATCTGAAAACCTATATCTTTCAGATCTCTCATCATTGCGCGTGGATCATCGAAACGCGATGCGGCAAACTGAAAGTCGTTCTGCCAGTCTACCTCGAACCACCCGGTATCGATATGAATCACATCCGAAGGAATTTTTAATTTTCGTAGCCGGGCTGCGACTTCCCTCACTTCGCGCTCCGAAAAATAGGTTATCCTGCTCATCCACAGGCCGAAAGACCACAGCGGCGGAACAGGCGATTTTCCGGTGAGATCGGTATACGCATCTAATATTTCCTTCGGTGTTCCGATGAAAATAAACAGGTCGAGATCGTCGTCTCCGATCAACAGGGCATTCGTTTCGTGAAACGTCGCTCCGATGTCGCAGGTAACGGGAGCCGACGTATGCATGAACATGCCGTATCCGCGGTTGCTCATGAGAAAGGGAACGGGCTTATGCATGGTTTCGTTTTCCGCTCCATGGGCGTCGTCGACCCAGAGTGTTATCCGTTGACCTGTTTTGTTCAATGACGTGAATGATTCGCCCAATCCATATATGCGTTCTCCGGGTATCAGAGAGAAGACAGCCGCGAAACTTCTGGAATAATCCGAAGCGCGGCGTACGAACGATAATGGAACTGCGGGGAAGAAAGTCGTCTGATTGTCGCTGAGATGGCGTGTCCTGGTGAGCACTCTTTCATCCGCATCTCTGAATTCTATATAAAAGGGGTGATTGTTAACGATAACAGATCCGTGCATATTTTTATAGCGATGCCCCCCCGCTGTCGATGAATATTCCCATGAATCGTCCGACGGCGGCACCCCGTCGAGCATCAATGAGGTTGCATCGTCCGCCGGTATTGCATTTCTCGACGACTTCATATGTATGCGGATCGTCCTCGGCGTGATAAACTCCAGTGAAAACGGCAGTTCGGGATTGACCGGGTATATATCGCCTGGAAATTCATCGCCCCCTGACGACGATAAAACCGCGCGAAGATTGTTAAATGCCATGGCCGTTGTATACTTCGCCCGCTGGTATCGGACCGATCCGCTTCCGGCTACGGGATCGAATGAGACCAGCTCGTCCGCGAGGAAATATGTATTGGCAAAATCTCTGAAGTCGCCGCTGAAATCAACTGTCTCGTTGAGAAGATACGGCATTTGACTGCGGAGAGGTATACAGCATGCCAGAACGATGATCGATATCAAAATCAGTCGGCCGAATAATGCGAATAAATTCATTGTTTCTCCGTGGTGTGTGCAGAAGTTGTTCCGTGGCATAGCATGGGAAATGTCGTTGAAGCATAACGGGATGATGATCGTGTCCATGGCTGGCCTGATCAATCTGTATCCGCCTTGCGGCTGGATGAACCGCAACCCTCATATGAATTATATTTTATACTGCAAATGGGAAGCGCAAGAACCAACCGAGCAAACTAAATGTATAAAATATATTTAAAAAAAACACTATACATCATTTTAGAATATTCTTCGTCGCAATCTGGAAATAGTTGTTTAAATTACGTATTCTCTTTTGTTCGTGAATCGACAACCGGTAGAACAACCCAAAGGTCAAACGAAAAGCTCCTTAATTCTTATCCGAATCTCCCGTTTAATCTTTCCATATCGATGA
Source organism: uncultured Ignavibacteriales bacterium (assembly GCA_964495085.1). Taxonomy (GTDB): domain Bacteria; phylum Bacteroidota; class Ignavibacteria; order T3Sed10-11; family T3Sed10-11; genus CAZBUK01. The sequence goes on along the minus strand of CAZBUK010000003.1, from coordinate 5,309 downwards.
AAATAACTCATTTTGAGGTCCGGGATATACGCTTTCCCACAAGTCGCACTCTCGACGGATCCGATGCGATGAACACCGATCCCGATTATTCGGCGGCATATGTAATCTTAAAGACCGCTGCAGCCGACTCTTCGCTCGAGGGCCATGGGCTGACATTTACCATCGGCAGAGGAAACGAGCTCTGTTGCGAGGCGATCCGCATACTGGCGGAAAAACTCGTCGGCCGGAGAATGGACGACATCATTGCAGATCCCGCAGCTTTCTGGCGCAGTATTACCGGCGACAGCCAGCTTCGGTGGCTTGGACCTGAAAAAGGAGTCATTCACCTTGCGACCGGCGCCGTCGTGAATGCAGTGTGGGATCTCTACTCGAGAATGCGACAACAACCACTCTGGCGACTGCTCGCGGCAATGAGTCCCGAAGAGATCGTGCGGTGCATCGATTTTACCTACATCACCGATGCAATCACACCGGAAGAAGCGATCGACATACTTACTCCACACAGCATACCATCGATCAAACAGCAAAGGATCAAATTTCTTTTAGAATATGGTTACCCGGCCTATACGACATCCGCAGGCTGGTTGGGATATTCCGACGAGAAAATACGCAGGTTGTGTCGCCAGGCGGTTTCGGATGGATTTACCAGTATCAAGATGAAGGTTGGATCCAATCTTGACGATGACCTGCGCCGGGCAGCGATCATCCGTGAAGAGATCGGTCCCGATCGCGCACTCATGATGGATGCCAACCAGAAATGGGATGTCGAACAGGCGATTGAGAATATGCGGGAGCTGTCGAAGTACAATCCGTTATGGATCGAGGAACCGACGAGTCCCGACGATATACTCGGACATGCCCGGATCGCTCAGGCTATCGCGCCCATCAGGGTGGCTACCGGTGAACACTGCCAGAACCGGGTCATGTTCAAACAATTTATGCAGGCCGGAGCGCTCCACTATTGCCAGATAGACAGCTGCAGAGTCGGAGGGATAAACGAGTTACTGTCTATCATGCTCATGGCCGCCAAGTTCAGAATACCGGTCTGCCCCCATGCGGGAGGAGTCGGATTGTGCGAATACGTACAGCATCTGTCAATGTTTGATTACATCGCACTCACGGGGACGACGGATGACAGGATCATCGAGTATGTCGATCATCTGCACGAACATTTTCTCGAGCCCGTGATCATTCGTAACGGAAGATATATGCCTCCCGTCCAACCGGGATGCAGCGTACGGATGAAGGAAACATCTATGAAAGATTACAGCTATCCTGACGGCAAAGTCTGGAGAGAACTCGAAAACGCCGGAACCTGAACCATGAAACTGCAGAATAAAAACGCGCTGATCACGGGGGGAGCGAGCGGTATCGGAAGAGCGATTAGTATCTTATTCGCGAGCGAGGGGGCTCATACCATGGTCCTCGATACGAACCGGGCCGAGCTCGACGCTCTGTTGGCGGCATCCGAAGGTCTTACCGGAAAAACCGAAGTCCATATGTGCGACGTATCGGATAAAGCTGCTGTCGATCGCATCGTATCCGGTATCGCCGGATCCATCGATATACTGATCAACAATGCCGGCGTATCGCATGTCGGCAATCTTCAACAGACCCGGGAGGAGGATTTCGACCGGGTGTACCGCATCAATATCAAGGGAGTCTATAATTGCAGTCATGCGGTGCTCGGACGCATGATAGAGCAGGGAGGCGGCGTCATACTGAATATGGCATCGGTGGTTTCCCATGTCGGGATACCCGACCGGTTCGCATATTCCATGAGCAAAGGTGCGGTGCTCTCGATGACCTATTCCATTGCATGCGATTACGTTCGACATAACATCCGGTGCAACTGCATCGCTCCGGCTCGAATCCATACTCCCTTCGTCGACGGGTTTCTGAAAGCGAACTACCCCGGAAGAGAGCAAGAGATGTTTGAAATGCTCGCGAAAACGCAGCCGGTCGGACGGATGGGAACCCCGGAAGAGGTTGCCCATCTCGTACTCTATCTATGCTCGGATGAAGCGTCATTCATAACCGGGACAAGCATACCGTTCGACGGCGGGTTCATACACCTGAAGCCGTAAACCGGAACAGGCGATTGACATTCGCCGGCAGACACCACGTCGCCGTCGATGGGTAGTGAGAATTATTCGAACTATACTGAACAATGAAGCGGATCTCTATGATCGTCGATGCACACCAACACTTCTGGGAATATAATCCGGTACGGGATGCATGGCTCACTGATGAAATGAAAATGCTCAGAAGGGATTTCATGCCGGACGAGCTGGAGCCGATATATCGTTCTCACGGAGTAGACTGTTGTGTCTCTGTACAAACCGACCAATCGGAAGAAGAAACGTATTTTCTCCTCGAGCTTGCGGAACGATATCCGTTCATTCAGAGCGTGGTAGGCTGGGTCGATCTTCGATCCGATGATATCACGGAACGCCTCGAACGATTCTCCGGCTTCAAGAAGCTGGCGGGATTCCGCTATATTCTGCAATCGGAAGCTCCCGAAAGGATGCTCGAGCCTCCGTTCCTTCGCGGAATTGCAGCATTGGCAAAATTCAATTTTTCCTACGATATCCTCATCTATCCCCGCCATCTCGATGCTTCGATACAGTTAACCCGAAAGTTCCCCGATCAGGCGTTTATATTGGATCATCTCGGAAAACCGGAAATTAAAAAATCAGTGTTCCAGTCATGGGCAACGAAGATCGAAGAACTCGGGCGGAGTGGAAACGTCGTCTGTAAATTATCGGGCCTGGTGACGGAGGCAGACTGGGATCGTTGGGAGCCTCAAGATCTGAGACCGTATCTCGACCATATTTTCGAAGTATTCGGATCGAAAAGAATTATATTCGGTTCCGATTGGCCCGTCTGCCTGCTTGCGGCAACATACGAACAGGTATTCTCGGTGGTCAATGATTATCTGCTGGATTTGTCGGACGACGAAAAGGCCGATGTCCTGGGGAACAATGCAGTCTCGTTCTACAGGATTGGTTCATAGGACGCGGATACATGCGGAAGGAATTATTATGGATCTGAACATTCAGAAGAAGGTGATGATCGTCACCGGCGGAGCAGCCGGTATCGGCGAAGCCATCGTACGCCGGATAGGCTCGGAGGGAGGCATACCGATCATCGTCGATAAAAACGAAGACAACGGAAAACGTCTGCTCGAAGACCTTGCCAAAACGGACGTCGGCGCCCACCTCATCGTCCGTGAGCTCGCTTCTGCGCAAAGCTGCATCGAGGTAATCGGTGAAATTCTCTCGATGACCGATCGTATCGACGCATTAATTAATAATGCGGGAATAAACGACGGAGTAGGACTCGAAACGGACGATCCCGATGCTTTTCTCCGATCGCTCGTAAAGAACCTTCATCATTATTATTTTATGGCGCATGCATGCCTTCCGTCGCTGAAGCGCACCAGGGGGAGCATCGTCAACATCAGCAGTAAAACAGCTATTACCGGACAGGGAAATACTTCGGGATACGTGGCGGCAAAAGGAGCACAACTGGGATTGACGCGCGAATGGGCGGCTGAACTCGCAAAGTACGGTATTCGTGTAAATGCGGTGATACCGGCGGAAGTCATGACACCGTTATATAAAAACTGGCTCACGCATACATTCGAAAACCCCGACGCCCAACTCCTCCGGATAGAGCGGCGGATTCCGCTGGAGAGTCGCCTGACTAAACCCGAAGAGATAGCTGACATGGCTGTGTTTCTGACCTCGGACAGAGCCTCGCATATAACCGGCCAGTTCCTGCATGTGGACGGCGGATATGTCCATATCGACCGTGCAATACAGGAAAATTCGTAACACATCGAACCGACCGGAAGTTACCGCCGGCCGGGTTACCTCATCATATTCATTTATACCGGAGTAGATCAATGCACGCTACGACTGCCGCCGTTTCAAAAACCCGGCTCCTCCCTTTCATTCTGATAACAAGCTTGTTTTTTTTATGGGGATTGGCAAATAATCTGACGGACACCTTGCTGGCGGCATTCAAAAGAATTATGAGCATGACCGACTTTGAAACGGCATGGATTCAGGTGGCATTTTACGGATCTTACTTTTGTCTCGCACTTCCCGCTGCCATATTTATTAAACGGTTTACCTATAAAACCGGAGTATTGCTAGGTCTGGGAATGTACGTGATCGGCGCCCTGCTCTTCTATCCCTCGAGCCTGCTTATGGTATACGGAGTTTTCCTCGGGTCTTTATTTATACTTGCTGGCGGACTTGCTATCCTTGAAACGGCGGCAAATCCGTATATTCTCGCCATGGGGGATGAAGCGACCGCTACCAGACGACTGAACCTGGCGCAATCATTCAATCCCATCGGCTCGATCTCCGGCGTCGTGATCAGCAAATATTTTATTCTCTCTCATCTCAATACTGCGGGAGCCGATGAGAGAGCGGCGATGCATCCCGATGCTCTCGTCGCTATTCAGCGCAGCGAGCTCAGCGCCGTTATGGGACCGTACGTGACCATCGGGTTCGTACTGGTCGGTCTCTGGGTAATCATTGCTCTCACAAGCATGCCCCGCGCATCCGACGAAGAAAGATTCATACGATTGAAGCAGACTGCCCGCCGGTTATTCGGGAACAGAAACTACGTTATAGGAGTCGTCGCGCAATTCTTCTACGTCGGGGCGCAGATATGCGTGTGGTCGTTCACGATCCGGTACGTCATGTCTGAACTGACGCTCAACGAAGCTGATGCTTCCGGCTATTATATCGCAGCTTTGATCGTGTTCATGGTGTTTCGGTTCATCAATACCGGATTGATGAAATTCATCAAGCCCGAGAAAATGCTGGCACTATATGCCGGTATGGGAGCTCTCTGTACGCTGCTGGTAATTTATGGAAGCGGTATCGTGGGCGTATACGCGCTCGTTGCGATTTCGGGCTGTATGTCGCTGATGTTCCCGACGATATTCGGATTAGCTTCCAAGGGGTTAGGTGAAGATACCAAAATAGGCAGTGCAGGCCTGATTATGGCAATAGGAGGCGGTGCGGCTCTGCCGCCGGTGCAGGGATATATATCCGACGCGACCGGGAGTATTAATATGTCGTACTGGATTCCTCTCCTCTGTTTCGCGATTATTACGGTCTATGGAATTATCAGCGACAGGGATACCGATGAGCATAAATCCCAAAATTTGAGACCCGAGGGATGATGATCGGACCGGGTTATCCGATCCGCCGATTCGTATTCCCGTATGATATCGGCCTGTAATGGCCGGATATAGACGAATGACTCTTACATTCATAAAATGCTAA
>CAZBUK010000002.1:0-82150 GCA_964495085.1 uncultured Ignavibacteriales bacterium | reverse complement strand
CCGTAAACGGTCTCGCTATTGTAAAACTACAAGCCCCCTGAACGGGGGCTTGTTGCTCTGACAGATCAATAATTCTTTAGGATTTCAACAACCTCGAAATTAAATAGCGCGTAGGGGCGTTTCACCGAAATGCCCCTTGCTTCGGGAGAGGCAGATTCGTCCACTTATTCATAAATAGTTATGTATAGAGTACCAACTACAATTCCTGCTGCACGATCAGGTATTCCTCCACGATCCTGCCGCCGATGATATGTTCCTGTATGATCCGTTCGAGGACGGGCGGATCGCAGGAATGATACCACGCGCCTTCTGGATAGACTACTGCGATGGGTCCCTGCATACAGATGCGGAAGCAGTTCGCTTTGGTACGATATACGCCCCCTTGTTCCGATAATCCCAGCTCTTTTAGCCTGTTTTTTAAATATTCCCATGCTTCCAGCGAACGCTCCTTTGTCGAACATTTCGGAATGGTCTGATCGCTGCAGAGGAAGATGTGACGCCGGATTTCCGGTATGCCGAGAGTAACCGTTTTACTCCTGAGCTCGTCGGGTATGTGATCCATATCAGCTTTTCCTTCTGGTTTTTCCCTTCGCAGTATGTGCCGCCGGATTTCCGTCGGTTCCCGGTGAAGCTGCCAATCCGCGAATTGATTCTATCGTATCGATTGCCGTCACCGGCATACCGGTTATGTACCGGCGGACGCGCGAACCGGAGACGGTCACTCCGCTTTTGCGGCGGGCCGACGGCGTCATGCTTTCGAAACTGATCTCGAAAACAAGTTCCGCTCTCACGCTTCGGACCGGACCGAACCGCTCGGTCGTATGTTCAGCCGCATGCATCATAATTATATCCCGCAAGCGTTCATCCAAACCGGCCGAAGTTTTTGTGAACGGAACGAGTCCGCTGCCTGATTTCACCGCGAAGGTACACATCGGATCCATCCCCGCGTCTCCGCGAGGATCGGATTCAATATATAAAAGGACGGCAGTACAGACAAACGGGTCGGGCTTGTATAAGATCCAGTTCACCATTGCAGAGGCATGCGGGTACGCATCGGTCCGGCGCTTCAGTATCAGTCCGGATGCGCCGCCGTCCCGCAGCACCGGCGCGGCGGTTTTGAGTTTCCGCCAGGATTCCACTCGTAAGCCGGGAACGATCTGCAAAATGCCTTCCATTCCGCCGAAATTCTCCGTAAGAATTGAACGGCGTTTTACGAGAGGCAATTGCCTGATATCCTCTCCGTCTATCTCAAGTATATCGTGTATGAATAATAGAGTTTTTTCTCCCGATCCCGATGCCAGGACGTCAAGCACAACGTCGCGGCTCAGGTATGTTTCCTCGTTGAGTTCCCGGACAGAAAATATATCTCCGTCCGACGACCAGATCGTAGTCCTCCCGTCCCGGCGTACCAGCTGGCATCTGGTTCCTTCATGCGATGGATAATAATACCAATCACCGGGAGCGCCGATTGTTTGAAGCGACTCGTCGAGAGTCCGATGCTCCGCAAACGGGTAGGGCATTCTCCTTGTTTCGGATTCTGTCGTACCGGCCGCGAGTTGGCTTATCGAGATTGTTTCCAGGCGCCACGCGCTGCGAAGTCTGATCAGTACGGTCCGTCTGTCCCCGCCGAATGCACGCGTAAAGACATCAGCCAGAAGCGATACGCTGACCGGCGATCTGAAGGTCCCGGTTATCAGTTTATTACATAAGTATCTCTCCTGAGCGGACAGACGGCGCCACATCGATACGATGAACTCATTGCGCTCGTCCGGCGTGCCGGCTTCCGTTCCTGTCAATTCATGAAAAAATTCATGTAAAGGAATCGGATTATACTTCCGGTCGGTAAGGGGAATCAATGAAAGCATTTCCAGGAGCCCGCCCGTCTCCTCTCTGCAGCGCAGGATCAGCCAGTCCGGGAGACCGCTGCTGTCGTAGAAAATTTTCCTGAGCTTCACGATTGAAGAGATGGGCCTGGGTGAATTGCCCGACAGGAGATAAATCGTCCGGAGCTTGTGCGCCTCGCTTATGTCGGACGACAGATATGAGATCAGGATCGCCGATTTCTGACGTTCGGACGTCGTCTGCTCGAGGGCGTTGTATATTTCGGTGAATAGTTTCAGGATTTCACTCCGGTAGCTTCTTCTTCCGATCCGAACAGCGTTTCGAGCGGGGATGCATTGTATCCGATGCCGTTCAGGTATCTGCATAATTCGGCGGCATAGCCGTGCGTCACCAGTATCCGTTCCGCTCCCGATCCTCTGACGGTATCGAGAAGGCCTTGCCAGTCGGCGTGATCGGAGAGAATAAACCTCCGGTCGAGCCATTGCGCAAATCCCTTCCTCCTGACGGCCATCCAGCCGGAAACGTTTCCGATCGAACAGCCGGTTTCCGTTCTGAGTCTTTGTATGTCCGGAGAACCCGGCGTCATAAGAATGAGAGCCCTGGAGAGTTCTCCGATTTTCATATCGTTTTGCAGGATGCGGGTTTCCGGAATGAAGAGTCCCTCTGCCCGGAATAAACTGTTTATTTCCTCGATAGCCGACTGGACATAGACCGGTCCCGTCGATATGTCCAACGCATTGAGTATCCGTTGGGATTTGCCGAGTGAGTAACCGAGCAGTACGCTCGGAATCGATGCCGATGCGTTCGTCCGCCACCACCGATGGATGTCTTCGATGACGCCGGCTTCATCGGGCCAGCTATAGACTGGAAGTCCGAACGTGGACTCGGTCAGGAGTGTGTTGCACCGGAGCGGCTCGAACGTCCCGGCTAACGGATCCTGCGTACATTTGTAATCGCCCGTGACAACCCATACTTCCCCCTTATACTCGATCCGGATCTGTGCTGAGCCGGGTATATGCGCAGCGGGATGCAGCGAAACGGATACTCCGTTCATATAGATTGTCTCGCCGTATGCCGCTCCTTCAACCCGGATATTTTTACCCAGCCTGTGTCTGAGTACCGGAACTGTCAGATGATGAGCGAGATAGGAGGCGGATCCGCGCCGTGCGTGGTCGGAGTGGCCATGAGTGATGATAGCCCGCTCTACGGCCCGCCAGGGATCGATATAAAAATCGCCTTGGGGACAGTATATGCCGTATTTATTTACTTCGAGGATGGATTGCATCGCCCGGAAAACTTTTAGGAGGAAATATTCGTTAGCATTGAAACAATATAACGATTACCAAGCTTTTTTGATAACAGGATCGTCTATGCGTTATCTGGTTACAGCCCGGTTGAAGCGCGAGAAAGAGAATAAACTCCTGACAGCGATTCAAGACCGGACGCTCGGCAGGGGTTCGGTTGCGGGAGGAGAATACATCCGAAACATGAAACAGGCCCGACTCCTCGAAAATGGGGATGTACGCTGGGTAGAGGTCTGTTATTGTCCCACGCCGTTGCAGGAAGAACTTCACTACTGGATGGAGTATTTCGACGTGACGGAGATCAAGAACGCTCATGGGAAGCATTTGTGCAAAGATGAAACCGGAGAGGAACCCTGGGCATGCTCGGGATGCGACTGCACGAAAAAACTCGAACAGCGAATGAACGTCTGGGGGATGTCGTTTCTCGACGATTTATCCGGAGAGGGAAGTAAAGATATGGAGGTAAAGATTGAGTCGGATGACCTTTCGAACCCCGATACGGGGTGAATCCTGGGAACGATAGCAAGGTCTTTTTATCCCTCAATTTTCATTTAAGAGATATGAATCGCCCTCCTCAAGACCCTTTTCCTTTTCCCGCTTAATTTTTGTATCTTTGAGAACATTTTTTCAGCCTTTGCTGACGGATGAGTCTGTGTATTTCGTTCCCGTCGGCAAGGGCTTACTGTGTATATACGGATTATTCGGATCGCATGGACCGGGATTCACTCATTACGCTCGCGGGGGATGTCGAAACGTCACCCTCGTTCCGCGCCGTCATAGATTGGTACCTGGAGAACCGTGATCGGAGCTTAACGATATCGGGCGCTTCCGGTTCTCTTTACTCGATGCTGGTAGCCGGAATCTTTCGCATGAAACCGGGTCACCTGCTCGTCGTTGCCGGGCATGCCGATGCGGCGGGCGAAGTGTACGACGACCTGACCGCGCTGCTTTCGCCGTCCGACGTTTACAGATTCGAAACGCCGAAGCATACCTCCGGGGAATCGCTCGATGTCGAGGAACAGATCGGACAGATCGAGTCGCTCGACGCGCTGTCGCGCCGCGGCGACATCGTGGTGGTAACGACTCCCGATTCCCTCCTGCTTTCGCTCCCCGATCCGAAGCGGGTTCAGCGGGATGTTTTTTCCATTTCGGTGGATCAGGAATACGATTTCGAAACGTTCACGGGTTTGCTCCGGGAACTCGGTTTCGAGAACAAACCGGTCGTCGAGGGATACGGCGATTTCGCCGTGCGCGGGGGGATCGTGGATGTATTTCCGTTTGCAGGCCGCTATCCGGTACGCCTGGATTTCTGGGGGAATAAGATCGAGTCGATCAGGGAGTTCGACGTGCTCTCCCAGCGTTCCATCAAACAACTCTCCGAAGTAAGAATCACACCGAACGTGCTGCAGAACGGCGCCTCTGCCGGAACCGGACTTCTCGAATACCTTTCTCCAACCGGACTTATTATGTGGAACGACCGGGAGACGATACTCGGGGAACTCGAAAGAAAATTCCCTGATTCAAGTATCCACAATTTACGATCGAGGGCCGATAGATTCAGACAGATCGATCATACGACGCTTCGTTCTTCGCCGCAGGTTTCGATCGACGCCGACAGACAGCCGGCCTTCAACGGATCGATCTCGCAGCTTCACCGGGATCTGGTAACGCGATGGCATGAGGGATACCGGCTCTACCTGATAGCGGACGGCGCAGAGGAGACCGAACGTATTCGCGAGATCATCGATGAGTTCGAGTCTGAAAAAGATCTCGACAGACCCCGAACCATCCATGAAGAGGATGAAACCAGACGGGAACATCCGCCGGTGATATACCTGACAGAATCCCTGCAGCATGGATTTATTCTGCACGACCGGAAGATAGTCTGCTATACCGAGCACGAGATCTTCGGGAGAATCAAACGCCGGGCATCGGTAAAACGCCGGCGGTTCAAGGGATTTTCACTCCGGGAGATGCAGTCGCTGAAGCGGGGAGATTATGTCGTACATATCGATCATGGCATCGGCAGATTCGACGGTTTGCAGAAGATCAGGGTGGGGGGTAACGAACAGGAAGGGGCACGGGTGATATATGCGGAGAACGACGTCCTGTACGTACACCTGAACTACATTCACCGGATCCAAAAATATTCCTCCAGGGAAGGACACATTCCGGTCATCAGCAGGCTCGGCAGCGGCGAATGGGACCGGATTAAAGCGCGAACGAAGCGAAAGGTAAAAGACATAGCCCGCGATTTGATCCTGCTCTATGCGAAGCGGAAAGCGAGCAGAGGATACTCGTTCTCGGCGGATACGCACTGGCAGAAGGAGTTGGAGGCATCGTTCATTTATGAAGATACTCCCGACCAGGCCGATGCAACGGCCGCCGTGAAGGCGGATATGGAGACAATCATACCAATGGATCGTCTCATCTGCGGCGACGTCGGATTCGGAAAGACGGAGGTAGCGGTGAGAGCGGCATTTAAAACGGTCATGGATAACAAACAGGTCGCCCTGCTCGTCCCGACGACCATCCTCGCAGAGCAGCATTTCCAGACATTCCGCGACCGTATGGAGCGTTATTCGGTAAACATCGAAGTGTTGTCCCGATTCAGGAGTCCCGCCCAGCAGAAGAAAATAATTGAGGGGTTGAAGAGCGGCAGGGTAGACGTGGTGATCGGCACGCACCGGCTTCTCTCGAAGGACGTCGGGTTCAAGGACCTCGGGTTATTAGTGATCGACGAGGAGCACCGGTTCGGCGTTGCCGCGAAGGAGAAGCTGCGGAATATCCGCACGAACGTCGATACGCTGACCCTTACCGCAACTCCGATTCCCCGGACGTTGAACTTCTCGCTCATGGGTGCCCGCGACCTTTCGATCATCAATACTCCCCCTAAGAACCGGCTGCCGATCATAACCGAAATAGCGGTCTATTCGGACGACGTCATACGCGGAGCGATTGTGCGGGAGCTGGACCGCGGCGGCCAGGTGTACGTCATTCATGACCGCGTCATTGATATCGAGACAGTTGCAGAAAAGATCCGTGAGCTGGCGCGCGGATCGCTCGTACGCATTGCGCACGGACAGATGCGGCCGCGCGAGCTCGAGAAGACCATGGTGGATTTCCTTGAGAAAAAATTCAACGTTCTTATCAGCACCAAGATCATCGAATCGGGGATCGATATTCCCAGCGTGAATACCATCATCGTCACGCGGGCGGATCGATTCGGACTGGCTGAGCTCTACCAGCTCCGGGGACGAGTCGGAAGATCGAACATCCAGGCCTATGCATATATCCTGACGCCGCCGCTTTCGACGATGAACCGGCAAGCGCTGAGGCGGTTGCAGGCGATTGAGGAGTTTACCGAGCTCGGCTCGGGATTTAATCTGAGCATGCGCGATCTCGAAATCCGCGGCGCGGGCAATCTGCTCGGAGCCGAACAGAGCGGATTCATCGACGAGGTCGGGTTCGACCTCTATCAACGGCTGGTCGACGATGCGGTGAAAGAGCTTAAGGTAGAAGAATTCGGCGATCTCTTCCCGGATGTTCATCCCGACGGCGGACTTCGCGCCGAACTCACCACCGTCAATGCAGGAGTGAGCGCCTTCATCCCTGATTCGTATGTAGCCTTCGATCCCGAAAGGCTGGAGTTGTACCGCAGACTCTATTCGATGAGCGAAGAGAAACAGCTCGATGAGCTGGCAGGGGAGCTGCGCGACCGGTTCGGACCTCCGCCCGCCGAGGCCGATGCGCTGTTAAACGTCATCAGGCTCAGAATACGGGCAACAGCTTTCGGCTTTTCGAAGATCGACATCGGATCGAAGCATCTGGTCTTCGATTTTCCCGATGTGGACGATCGGGAATATTACGACGGCCGGGTATTCCAAAATATCATCATGAAAGTTCCGGCGCTCGGAGGAGTTCGCGCCCGGGTGCACGAAATAGAAAAAAAACTCAAATTGATCGTCCACCTCGATGCATCCGCGGGCGACCGGCCGGGACTTGCCGTCGCGCTCGGTATCATCGATCAACTGAACGAAGTATGAAAGGAATCCATATGGCATCCCCTATTCAAGAAGAGTTCGTGCGTATGTACGACGATCTACCGCCTGTTTCCTTGCCGTATTGGTTGAAGCAGGATGAGCTGTACCGGCATCTCGATAAGCTTCCGCCGGCTCTTTACAAGCAGGAAGTAGCAGGATTCTCTTACGAAGGCCGGCCGATACGACTGCTTCGGGCCGGAAGCGGTGATAAAACGATACTGCTCTGGTCGCAGATGCATGGCGACGAGCCGACGGCAACCCGCGCACTGCTCGATCTGTTTGTGCTGCTCGATAAGCTCAGCAGGCATCCCGACGTATCCGGGATTTTATCGGAACTTACCCTGCTGTTCGTGCCGATGCTGAACCCCGACGGTGCGGAACGGTTCAAACGCCGGACGGCGATGGGGATAGATATGAACAGAGACGCCGTCGCACTGCGGACGCCCGAAGCCCGGCTGCTGAAATCGATACGCGACGCCTACGGTGCGGCATGGGGTTTCAATCTCCATGACCAGGAAATGCGATACTCGGCTGGGGTGACCGGGGAACCGGCAGCCATCTCTTTGTTGGCGCCGGCATTCGACGAGGAGAAGGAGGTAAACGAAGTGCGCGGCGATGCATTGCGGCTTGCGGCATTCCTCGGCGGCTGCGTTCAACAGATGATCCCGGGTTGCGCTGCAAAATACGACGATACCTATGAACACCGCGCCTTCGGCGATTCGATGCAGCGCTGGAACACCCGCACGGTGCTGATCGAAGCGGGCTACACGCCGTTCGACCGGACCAAAGAGCAGATCCGTAAGGCGATCGCTCTCTCTCTGCTCGCCTCGTTCGTCGGGATAGCCGACGAGACGCTGCCTGTTTCCGATCTCTACGATCGTCTTCCCTTCAACCGAAGATATTTCTGCGAATATATTTTCAGGAACGCACAGATTTTCATCAACGGTGTTCCTTCGGGAACGCAGGACGTGGGGTTCTATCTCCGGCCCGCGGCGGAACATGCGAAGAACGGCTTAGCGTATGAGATAGGCCTCGCCGAACTCGGAGATTGTTCTACATTCACCTCCTCGTATCTGCTCGATGCGTCGGATGCGCGGTTCAGATTTTTCGGTGCGGATGAGTGGCAGAGCGCCGCAGGCCGTGCCTGGCTGCCGCCCGTGGATGAAGCGGTAAACTGCGAGATCAGCATCGGCTCAGGCGATAAAGGGACGGTGACCATTCAGAGCGGTATCGCATCCGGTGATTTCGATCTGTTCCTGAAAAGCCGTTTCCGTGACGTACCGCATGATTAAATGCTTGCTCGACAATATATATTTTTGTATACTGACCTCGGTATATTCGTCGCAAACAGAATTTTTCATGTTCCGGTTTGCAGTATGACCCATCGACCGAGCGGATCAGCATGCTCTTTGCAGTGACCATACAAGACCCGAAAACCCGGCAAAAGCATCAGGAGTTTCAGTCCGAAGCCATTCCCCACATGGATATCCTGTACAACTATGCCCTCCGGCTGACGAGCAATCCGGAAGATGCCCACGACCTGTTGCAGGAAACCTATCTGAAAGCGTACAGATTCTGGAGTAAGTTTGAGAGAGGAACCAATTGCAGGGCATGGTTGTTCCGAATAATGCGAAATTCTTATATCAACAGGTACCGGAAAGCGGTCAAGACCCCGGACCACCTGGATTACGATGAGATAAAGGATTTTTACAATACTATCCGGGAGCAGACGAGCGATGCAAACGACCTTTCGGAGCGCCTGTTCGGGCAGTTACTGGACGATAATATCGCGACGGCGCTCACCGAGCTTCCCGAGGAATTTCGAACTGTTGTGATTTTATGCGATATTGAAGGATTTACGTATGAGGAGGCCGCTGAGTTCGTCGATTGTCCGATCGGGACGATTCGATCGCGGTTGCACCGCGGCAGGAAACTGCTACGTGATAAACTATTTCACTATGCCCATGAACGAGGATATGAGGTTAACGATTAGATAGTTTCTAACGGTCTATGAATGATTGTCAAAAAACACAAGACCTTCTGGTCGACGCCGTAGACGGTAGGTTGAGCGGAGATCGGAAAGAGTATTTTGACGATCACATTCAGATGTGTCCCGGCTGCAGAAGTGACTACGAACTTGATGTCATTACGAAGAATTTCATCAGACACAAGTTACGCAGGCAAAAAACACCCGCCGATGTTGCGTTACGGATCCGGCAGGTCATCGAAGAAGAGTCGCAGGTTCGGCAGCGGACCGTCGGTGTGGTCGTTCAGCTTTGGAGATCCCCGCTCACACGAGCTGCGGTGGCGGCGTTTCTTACCATTGCTCTCACGGTATTCATCTATCTCGACCGGACTCAACCCCGGCTCGGCGAATCCGGCGACCTGATGACGCAATCCGTCGAGAACTACGGTCTCGTCCTTGCAGGAACCATCCAGCCCACCAAAGTTTCGAATAACGTCAACGAGCTGTATGAGTTCTTCACCGGCCAGGTCGATTTCGCGGTTGCTTTGAAACCGGTTAAAGATTGCGACTGGGTCGGCGCCGTGATGTCCAGGTATGAAGGAATACCCCAGGCGCACCTGGTATATAAAATTCCGGAGGGCATCGTGTACGTGCACCAGGTAAACTGGAATGAGGTCAAGGACGGAAAGCGCATCAGGCTTTCGAAAGCGGCGCTCGCATCGCTGTCCCAGACCGGCTGGTTCACGGACGACACAAACGAGAACTACAGCGTGGTTCTCTGGCTGTACGGCGACAATACAATTTGCGCAGCCGTTTCAGCGATGGATTCGGGGAAACTTACCGCTCTCTTCACACAGCAATCGAGTCAGTATTAAAAGCGCTTTCAGGAAGGTCGACAATGAGACACCGGTTCCGTTATAGTATCATATTCGTTATTGCTCTGGGGATTTTCGCACTGTCCATACACGATCTCAGAACCGACAATAAATCCCAGATCCAACCGGAGGGAAACGTTGCGATCGTCGTGGATGCAGCAGCGACCGCGGATCCGTATGCACAGTTCAGCTGGAAGGATGCTTCGGGGAACATAGCCTCGCTCCGGGACCACAAAGGAAAGGTGGTCCTGATTAATTTTTGGGCTACCTGGTGCGTGCCTTGCCGGAAAGAGATTCCCGAATTAATCGAGATCAACGACGAGATCGACGGACAACAATTTTTCATGATCGGCGTTTCGGTAGATACCGGAAACGACAGTGTCGCGAAGGTGAACAGATTTATCGATCAGCAGAAGATCGATTACCTCAACATTCTAGACGACGGTCGTCTGGTAAATAAATTCGGATCTATCAGAGCCGTTCCGACGACGATTCTTCTCAATAAGGAAGGAAAAGTTGCCGAGGTGATCGTGGGAGTTCGATCGAAAGCCGAGTTCACTGAAAAGATCCGGGCGCTGCTCTGACCCTTCGCTCCTCCTCACCGCATACGGAACCGGATGAAATCATGCCGGTCAACCGGCGAATCCTTCGATGTGCGGAGAATCGATTTCTCTTCGCGGGAATTCGATTTCGATACGCCCGATGAACGATATCCCTCCTTTTTCTATTCACAACGAATCTATCCCCGATGACAAATCAGAATACCCCCATTTCAACGCTCGGCGAGTTCGGTCTCATCGAGCGTATCAAGCAGAGATGCGGATCCGTTTCTCTTCCGCCCGGCATTGCGGGGAGAATTATCCGCGGAATAGACGACGACACGGCCGTGATCAAGCCCGAGGCGGATATGCTCCAATTGGTTACCTCGGACCTGATGGTTGAGGGAATTCATTTCGATCTGACCTATACCTCGTTCCGGCATCTCGGGTGGAAACTTATGGTCGTGAACCTGAGCGACATCGCCGCGATGGGAGGGATACCGCTCCACGCCCTTATATCGATTGCGCTTCCCGCAAAAATCTCGGTCGAGATGGTCGATGCTTTTTACGAAGGTGTAACGAGAGCCGCCGAGACCTACCGGTGCGCGGTCGTCGGCGGGGATACCAATACGACGCTGGGAAACATGATCGTCTCGGCGACGATAACCGGCGAGATCGCTGCACCCCGACTGAAGCTCCGGTCGGCTGCGAAGCCGGGCGATAAGATCTGTGTATCCGGCGATCTCGGACTCTCGCACGCGGGCTTAAAGATACTTGTCGCCGAAAAGGAACGTTTCCAGTCGACTTCGGCAGAAGACGAATTCCAACCGGATTTCACCCCCTATGCAAAGGCAGTGTCAAAGCATCTCTCGCCGCGGGCACGTTTCGATGTAGCGGAAAAAATTGCAGGATATGCATGGCTGCATGCGATGATCGATATAAGCGACGGACTCGCCTCCGATCTCCGGCACATTTGCAAGGCGAGCGCAACGGGAGCGGATATCGATATCGGCGCACTCGCCGTACACGATGAAGTACGCAGGGCAGCCGAGAAGTTCTCCGACGACCCGCTCGATTATGTGCTCTTCGGAGGGGAGGAATACGAGTTGCTCTTTACCGTTGCACCCGACGCGCTCGACGAACTCGGCACGGCGGCGCCCGAAGTCCGGGTGATCGGCACGGTTACCGGCGACGAAGGATTGATCAGATTGGTAAAGGATGGAGAGCCCGTGAAAGTTGTAAGCGGCGGTGGATACGACCACTTTACAGGAACGTCACAAACCCGTGAATAATCTGTCGGCGAGCAGGTCCGGAAGGCCGGCATGCCTGATCTTCTCTGCGGCGAGCTCGACCGGATAGGCAAGCCGTACATTTTCATACGACCAGTTCGCCGTATCCAATAACCCGAAACTCAGTCGAGGATCTCCGTCTCTCGGCTGCCCGATGCTCCCGACGTTGATGATATGCTTCCCGTTGCTGTATACTCCCTTCTCCGAATCTTCGGAATCGTAAATAGCGGGGACATGCGTATGTCCGATAAAACAGAGATGGGTATCGAAGTGGTGGAATGCGATCTCCGCTTGAAAGCGGCTCATCAGGTAATCCCAATTTCCCGGCCGGTAGGGAAAGGCATGGACGAGCGTAAAGGTTTCATGATCGATGCGAAGCGGCAGGTGTTCGAGATATTCACGCGAGGATGGAGTGAGCCGGTCATGAGTCCAGAAAGCCGCCTTCCTGGCATTTGCCGTCATGTCTCCCGTATGGATCAGATCGACGCAGGCGATGTCGTGATTGCCGAGGATGACTTTTTCACAACGTTCGCGAATAATATCGATACACTCATTCGGACTGGCACCGTACCCGACGATGTCTCCCAGACATATTACTTCATCAATGTTCGATGAGTCAATGTACACCAGGGCGGTCGTGAGCGCTTCTAAATTAGCGTGGATGTCGGAGATGATCGCGTAGCGCATAAGTTTTTAATGATATTGAAAAAAAAATCGGATTCCAAATGCCTTCAGGTAAATCCGGCTTTAATCAGCCTGCGGCATCTGTACAGAACGGGTAGATCCGGCAGAAAGAGCGTTCATTGCTGCTTGCTATCCCAGCCTATTCTTAGTATATTTGTCATTCAATCTCAAATCATATCACCGGCATACCCTGGCTTTTATTTTACATGGATACGGATATTACCAAAGAAAAAAACGATCTCATACAATCTGTTTCTGCGATCCCCACAAAACTGCCCGTTTTGCCCCTCAGAGATGTGGTTTTATTCCCCTTCATGATCTTTCCGGTTCTGGTCGGCAGAGAGTCATCTTTAAAAGCCGCGTACCGGGCGCTTGACGAGGAGAAGTATATTTTCATCACGGCGCAAAAAGATCCCTCCATCGAGGAACCCGGCCCCGACGACGTGTATCATGAAGGCACGATCGCCCGTATCGTTCAAATCCTGAAACTTCCGAACGGACTTATCAAGATTCTCGTGGACGGAACGATTCAGGCGCACGCAAAGAGGTTCATGTCGGAGCATGGATTCCTTGAAGTTGAAGCGACGCTCATCCAGGAGAATTACACGGTAACCGCGGATCTGAACGCGCACATCCGCCACCTCTCGAGCCTTTTCACCGACTACGTGAAATCAAGCCGCAACATACCCTCGGAGGTCCTCGTGGTCTTCGAGAACATCAAGGATCCGTCTCAGAAGCTCTATTATATGGCGGCGAATCTCGTCCAATCGGTTGAGGTGAAGCAGCGGCTGCTGAAAATTACCTCGCTCAAGGATCAATTGCTCGAACTCGCCCGCATCCTCAGCGGCGAAATAGACATTCTTCAGCTCGAACAGGAGATCGATTCGAAAGTACACGACACGATTCAGAAATCCCAGCGCAAATACTATATCCAGGAACAGATTAAAATCCTGCAGGACGAATTGGGCGAGGAAGAGACATCGCCGGAACTCTTGAAGTTGAAGGAATCGATTGATCAGGCCGGCATGCCGCAACAGGCGCGGGAGAAAGCGGAAGAAGAATTAAACAAGCTGAAAAAAATCCCCACGATGTCTCCGGAATATACCGTAAGCCGGAATTATCTCGATTGGCTGACGAACATTCCCTGGTATAAAAGAACGGAAGATAATCTGAAGATCGGGCATGTGAAAGAGATCCTCGATGAGGATCATTACGGGCTCGATAAACCGAAGGAGCGGATCGTCGAACACATCGCCGTTCTGAATCTCGTCAAGCAGATCCGCGGGCAGATCCTCTGCTTCGTCGGACCTCCGGGCGTCGGCAAAACGTCGCTCGGCCGCTCGATCGCACGCGCGCTCGGAAGGAGTTTCGTGCGTTTCTCGCTGGGGGGTATTAGGGACGAAGCGGAAATCAGGGGGCACCGGCGTACCTATATCGGCTCGATGCCGGGAAAAATTATACAGTCGATGAAGCGTGCCGGAGTGGTGAATCCGGTCATGCTGCTCGATGAAGTCGATAAAATGAGCATGGATTTCCACGGCGATCCGGCCTCGGCGCTGCTCGAGGTGCTCGATCCGGAACAGAACAACACCTTTGTCGATCACTATGTCGAGGTCGATTACGATCTGTCGAACGTCCTGTTCATCACCACCGCGAACATCCGCCATGCGATTCCCCTGCCGCTGCAGGACAGGATGGAGATCATCGAACTCCCCGGCTATCTCGAGCACGACAAGGTCGAAATAGCCCGGAGACATATCGTACCGAAACAGATCCGTGAGCATGGTTTGAAACCATCCCAGATAAAGATCCCGAACCGGACCGTCGTCAAAGTGATCGAGGAGTATACCCGTGAAGCCGGCGTACGGAATCTTGAACGGGAAATCGCTTCGCTGATACGGAAGAGCGCGAAAGAGGTGGTATTGAAGCGTCAGAAGAACGGCAAACGTCCCTTCCCGAAGATCTCGATCGATGAGGGTCTGGTGGAGAAATATCTCGGCGTTCCCCGGTATATGAATCGTCCGAAGGACGATGGTAAACGCGTCGGAACCGCTACCGGCCTCGCATGGACGAGCGTCGGTGGCGAGCTGCTGAACGTCGAAGCCACCGTCATGAACGGACAGGAGAAGCTGAGCCTCACCGGCAAGCTGGGAGACGTGATGAAAGAATCTGCGCAGGCGGCGTTGAGCTACATCCGCACGAACGCACAAACCCTGCAGATCGATCCTGAATTCTATAAAGGGAAGGAAATTCATATCCATCTTCCCGAAGGGGCGATTCCGAAAGACGGACCTTCTGCCGGCATAACCATGGCGATGGCGCTCATCTCCGCGATATCCGGCCGCAAAACCAGGTCGGAGGTAGCGATGACCGGCGAGATCACGCTGCGCGGGAAGGTGCTTGCGATCGGCGGGCTCACCGAGAAACTGCTCGCCGCTAAACGGAGCGGGATCAAGACCGTGCTTATCCCGAAGGAGAATCAACCGCACCTTGCCGAAATTCCGCCGCGCATCAAGGTCGGCATGCAGATCATACCGATCGTAACCATTATCGATGCCCTCGATTACGTCTTCTCGAACGGAACGACCAAGAGAAAAAAACGAATCGCGGCGCGAAAACGGAAATAACAATCTACGGCGAAGCTATGAATACGATCAGACATATTCTGATGCCGACCGATTTTTCCGACGTCTCCAGAGATGCTTTTCCCTACGCTCTAGCAATCGCCCAGCAATACGGCGCCGGGATAACCATTCTCCATGCCGTCTCGTTATACGAATACGACCCGAACAATCCGCAGCACACTTTCGATTCGTTCGAGGATGTATACAAAACGATCGAGGATACCGCGCATACGGAAGTCCGCGGAATGGTGGAAAGCGCGGCAAAATCTCATCAAAAAATAAAAATTGCATCCATCACCGAACGCGGCGTCTCTCCGCACGAAGTGATAACTTCCTATGCGGGGGAACACGGGATCGATCTGATCGTTATGGCAACACACGGACGGTCGGGATTGTCCCACCTGCTCATCGGGAGCGTCACCGAGAAGGTGATCCAGCGGGCGCCCTGTTCCGTTCTTGCGGTCAGACGTCCGAAGCATCACCCCGTTGCGCAAACGAACCTGAAACGAATACTCGTCCCGACGGATTTCTCGGACGGATCGGGAAAAGCGATGGAACAGGCGATCGTTCTTGCGCGCCGTTTTGACGCCGGGATCCTGGCGCTGCATGCCGTGGAAATACGCTTTCATCCCGCATACTACGCAGGCGGGGCGGAGTCGATTTTCGATCTCGATCCCGATATGCGCGGACGAATCGAAGCCCGTCTGGAGGCGTACGTCAAGGGATTCGACCTCTCCGGGATCGACGTGCAAACGACGGTGCGGGAAGGAAGCTCGCATATAGAGATCGTGAAAGCCGCTTCGGAAGAGAACAGCGATCTTATCGTCATGTCGACGCGAGGTCATGACGAGATCGCGGACTATCTGATCGGAAGCACCACCGACCGCGTGCTCAAACGCACCCCGTGTCCGGTGCTCGTTACGCGGTAATATATTCTTGTCGTAAGAAGGGGACTGATCATATGTCAGAGAAGAATTATGTCGTCACCGCCCGAAAATGGCGCCCGGTTGTCTTCGAGGATGTCGTCGGACAGGAGCACGTCAGCGCGACGTTGAAAAACGCTATCCGCCAGAATCGGATCGGACATGCGTATATTTTCAGCGGCCCGAGAGGAGTGGGGAAGACGACGGTAGCCCGCATCCTTGCGCGTGTCCTGAACTGTGAAAATCCCGTCGAGGGAAATCCATGCAATAAGTGCGAATCGTGTACTGAAATAAGCGGCGGCCGGAATGTCGACGTATTCGAGATCGACGGCGCCTCGAACCGCGGCGTCGATGAGATACGCAATCTGAGAGAAGCGGTCCGCTACGCTCCGGCTAAATCCGCCTACAAAGTGTACATCATCGATGAAGTGCACATGCTGACCAAAGAGGCGTTCAACGCACTTCTCAAAACGCTCGAAGAACCCCCTTCGCACGTGCTCTTCATCTTCGCCACGACGGAAGTGAACAAAGTTCCGGCAACGATACTCTCCCGCTGCCAGAGATTCGATTTCAGACGCATCGCCATACGCGATATCATCGGTAGGCTCAAATTCATCGCGGCGGAGGAGAACATCAGCATCGACGATGACGCTTTGCTCTTCATCGCGAAAAAAGGCGACGGCTCGATGCGCGACGCCCAGAGCATCTTCGACCAGGTTATTGCATACTGCGGCAACGACGTGACCGCGGATACCGTCTATGCGACGCTCAATACGGTGGATCAGGACCTCTATTTCGAGGTGACTGGCGTTCTCGCCAGAAGAGATGCCAAATCGGGACTTCAACTGATTGCCCGCGTCGTCGACAACGGGTACGACCTCCGCGAGTTTCTGGAAGGCCTGGCGGAACATCTGCGAAATCTTCTGACGGTCCTCACTACCTCGTCCACCGACCTGCTTGAAACCTCGCACGAGTATAAGAAGCGATACGAAGAGGAGGCAAAGCAGTTCGCCGATGTCGATATCATGCGTTATCTTCGCGCGGTACTCGATCTCGGCAGGGACATCAGGTTGAGCTCGCAGCCCCGTCTGCGGCTCGAAAGCGGCATCGTCGAGCTGATCAAAATGGAGAAAACGTCCGATCTCAGATCGCTGCTTGAAAAGCTGGAGTCCGTAAAAAAAAACGGTGACGGAGCGAATGGAATCCCCATCGTCGGCACGGCGCATGCCGGCTGGCCGCCGGCACGTCAGCCGGCCGCGGACACCGGAATACATCCTTCCAATCCCGTTCCGGGCAAGCAGCTACATCCCGCACCCCTCATAAGACCGGCGCCGCAGTCGCTTGCACGCCCGGAGGAGCACCGGGTCGCCAAAACTATTTCAGCCGAGGAGGCATACGCGCGATGGGATGAATTCGTCTCGATGGTGAGGAGCGAGAAGATCAATCTTGGATCGGTTCTCGGCCAATCGAAGCTGGTGGACATACAGCGGGGATTTATGACGCTCCGGTGCGATAATGAGTATCAGCTCAGCACGATTCAGCGTCACCGGGAATTTCTTGTCTCGTTCTGTGAGAAAGTGTTCGGAGCGAAGACCGGCATCGATGCGTTTGTAGACGGCGAAGGAAATGAGAAGAACGCAAAAAGCGAGCACCCCGTCATCGGAGCGCTTCGCAGGGAACTCGGCGCGGAGCCGACGTAAAGTCGTTTTGCGGGGGAAGCTCTCCGGAGTTTCCGAAAATACCGGACCTTTTCAGACGAACGAAGTATCTCAGAATGCCGGTTTCTTACGGCCTCTGCCTGCGGCACGCAGACTGTTGCTGTAATGCTGCAGTTTCCTTTCCACCGCGGCAAAGACGGTTCCCTGCTCAAACTTTCCGCTCTTCAACCGCTTTCCCGCACGCACGCCCGTCAGAATTTCGATTCCCTCATCGACCGATGAAATTGCATAGATGTGGAATTTTTTCTTTGCGACCGCTTCGATGACGTCCTTCCGCAGCATCAGATCCTTGACGTTTTGTTTCGGAATGATAACACCCTGCTCTCCGGTGAGTCCGCGCATCTTACACGCGTCGAAGAATCCTTCGATCTTTACGTTGACGCCGCCGATCGGTTGAATCTGCCCGGTTTGGTTTACGGAGCCGGTAACCGCAATGCCCTGGTTGATCGGTATGCCGCCGAGACTCGAGAGTATCGCGTAAATTTCCGTCGAGGATGCGCTGTCTCCGTCGACTCCCGAATACGATTGTTCGAAACAGATGCTCGCGTTGCATGCGAGCGGCGTCTGCTGCGAGAACATCCAGTGAATGTAACCCGTCAGAATGGCGACCCCTTTGCGGTGAACTCTCCCGCTCAGATCCGCTTCCCGCTCGATGTTCAGAATGGATCCTTTTCCGATGGATGTTTTCGCGGTTATGCGGGTCGGTTTTCCGAAGACATGTTCGCCCATGTCGTATACCGCGAGTCCGTTCACCTGGCCGATCACCGATCCTTCGGTATCGATCATGATCGTCCCGTTCTCGATCATCTCCTGAATTTTCGATTCGATGAGGCGAACCCGGTCCGACTTTTCTTCGATAGCGCGATCGACATGTTCGGAAAGAACTTTTTCGCCTCCCGATTTTACCGCCCAGTAGTTCGCCTCCCGTACGATATCGGCGATGATGTTAAAACGCGTCGAGAGCTTGTGTTTTTGACCCGACAGGCGCATTCCGTATTCGACGATCTCGCCGATCGCGCCAGTATCGAAAGGATTGAGTTTCTCATCCTCGGAGATCATTTTAATGAACGCGCTGTAGTTGTCGATATGTTCGGGACTCCCCTCCATCTCGACATCGAAATCGGCACGGATCTTGAAAATCTTTTTAAAGTCGTCGTCACGCTCGTACAAAAAATAGTAGAGGAAGGCATCGCCGATCATAATAACCTTGATATCGACCTCGATCGGCTCGGGTTTCATTCCCGATGTCGAGAAAAACCACTGCTCATAGGACTGGATATCTACGAGGCCCGTGCGGAGGGTCCGCTTCAGATCCTGCCACACGCCCGGCTCGATCAGGGTGTCGAGTGCATTGAGGACGAGGTATCCTCCGTTCGCCCGGAGCAGCGATCCCGATTTGATATTGGTGAAATCGGAACGCCATAATCCGCGCGCATCGACCTGCCGTTCGATCGTGCCGAACAAGTTCCGGTACTTCGGATTGGTTTCGATAACGATCGGGATGCGTTTCGTATCGGCATTGTCGACGACGACGTTTACCTTATATTCGAGGAAGACATCCTCGCCCTGTTGTTGAGGTATGAGCGGCATTTGCTGCGGCTGTTCCTCTTTTCTGAACCGGTCGAGATTTTTAACGACGTCCTGGCATACATCGTCCAGATACCGGCTGAGTTTTTGGTTGTCGTATGTGGCTCCGATCTCCGCCAGATATTCCCTCACAACGGGATGGATGGTTTGCTCATCGAGTTTCTCGAGGGCTTCACGGGCTTTTCGCTCGATGTTCTTCATCTCGCGGAATACGGTTTCCATCTGTCCGCTGAGATTCGAGTAATTATCGACCAGGTTTTGTCTGCTCCCGTCGTCGAGTTTGCCCTCCTTCACCAGGTTCTCCAGCTGATCCAGCGCAACGGGCTTTCCGTCTATCACGGGAGCAATTTCCGGACGTACCATCGAGCCGATCTGCACCTGAACGAGATCGAATCCCTTCTCCTTTACTTTTTTTTCGAAATCGCGCAGTATCGACCGCTGTCTGTTCTGAAACAGTTCGATCGTGTTCTTCCGCTGTTCCTGGAAACGCTTTCCTTCGAGCAGTGCGGGTATCGATTTCCTCAAGTCCCGGATGAACGAATCCATATCCTTCTCAAACTTGCGGCCCTGCCCTGCAGGGAGGCGGATCATCAGAGGGCGGTCGGCGTCGTGGAAATTATAGACGTAACAGAGATCCTCGAGATGCTGATGGTTCTGGTCGAATTCACGGAGCATCCGCTTGATCGTCGTGGTCCTTCCCGTTCCGGAGAGGCCGGCCACGAAGATGTTGTATCCGAAATGCTTCATTTCGAGGCCGATACGTATCGATTTCAGCGCCCTCTCCTGTCCGATGATGTCGGACGATGCCTGTACCTCGGTGAGGGGTTTAATCCTGACGCCGTCGGAATTCCATCGCCACCGGAGATCGGGTACCGGTACCCGGAGAGAGTCGCGGAGAGAGGTTTTTTTTCGGCGAGCGTTGGAAGTTCGGGAGGATTTCTTCATTGAGAGTAGTATCCTATATGTATTCTCGTCTGCGCAAATAGAGTGAATTAAGAATACCGATCATGATCATATTTGAAAACAACGCCGTTCCCCCGTAGCTGAGGAACGGCAGCGGAATGCCGATCACCGGAGTCAGTCCGATGGTCATACCCACATTGATTACCATATGGAATCCGAGTATGCCGACGAAACCGATGGCGATCAGACTGGCAAACTTGTTCTTCACCCGGGATGCGATCCTGACGCCGCGCAGCAGGATGACGGTCAAGAGTATGAGCACCAACGATGCGCCGAGGAATCCGAACTCCTCACCGGGAACGCAGAAGATAAAATCGGTCCATTGTGCAGGGATG
Source organism: uncultured Ignavibacteriales bacterium (assembly GCA_964495085.1). Taxonomy (GTDB): domain Bacteria; phylum Bacteroidota; class Ignavibacteria; order T3Sed10-11; family T3Sed10-11; genus CAZBUK01. The sequence goes on along the minus strand of CAZBUK010000002.1, from coordinate 61,458 downwards.
AAATTGAGCTGCGTCTGCGTGCCGTTTAGAAATCCCTTTCCAAACAGTCCGCCCGAACCGATGGCGACCTTCGATTGAATGACGTTGTACCCGACGCCGAGCGGGTCGCTGCCCGGATCGATGAACGTCGCGATGCGGTTCTGCTGATGGAGCGCGAGCCGCTCGTAGAAGAATTGCACGGAGACCGCGATCGCCGAATTAAGTCCGAACATAGCTGCGATTAAGAGTCCGTTTTCGCGCGTCAGCAGCAGCGCGACCAGCAACAGCCCCAGCGTGATGAGCAGGATCGTCGGGCCGATGAGGGCGGCGAGCGCGACAACGAACGGAGCGATGAGAACGATGACGACGAACGGAGATGCCCCCGCCCAATAGATGACGGGGATGAACATCAGGAAGTAGATGAGCGACGTACCGATGTCCGCCTGCATCAGAACCAGGAACGTCGGAACCGCGACGATGAGTCCCGCGATAAACAGCGTCTTTAAAGACCGTATCTGCGCCGATCGTTTCGAGAGATACAGCGAGAGTACGAGTATGGTCGTTATCTTTCCGACCTCGCTCGGCTGAAAGCTGAGCGGACCGAGTTCGACCCAGGCGGTAGTGCCGGCGACGGTCTTACCCATGAACGGCACCAGGAAGAGAACACCGAGCACGAAGAGATGAGCAATGACGGAAAGGGATTCGATAGCGCGCGGCGGGAAGAGCAGCATCGCGAACATGCCGACCGTACCCAGGATTGCCCACATCAATTGTCGTTGAAAAAAGAGCGAAGCGCCCGCATCGAAGGTAGCACTGTATATTGAGACGAGTCCGATGGCGGTCAACCCGAGTGTCGCAAGGTAGAGCGAGTAATCCACCCTGCCTTTAGTCAGTCTTACTGTCTTTCCCGTTTCGATCATACGTTAATCCGAATCCCTCACGAAATCCCTGACGTTTTCGAGCGGGCTCACGGTGCGTGGAATCTGTTGCGCGAGCGCATCTCCCGAGAGATATTTCGCGACGATCCTCCCGGCTACGGGCGCGGCATGGGCGCCCCCGTAACCGACATTCTCGATGATAACTGCAATCGCGATTTGCGGATCGTCGTACGGTGCAAATCCGACATACCACGCGTGTCCCTCAACGCCGTGAGGGTTTTGCGACGTTCCCGTCTTACCGGCGGAAGGGATGCCGGGAATACGCGCTGCCCGCGCGGTACCTCCATCCTCATCCACGACCTTATGCATGCCTTCCCGGAGCAAGTCCCATGTCCGCTCGCTGAGCTCGGTTCGCTCGGAAGTTCTCGGCAGCTCGATGATTTCCCGGGTATTCGCGTCGTAGATATGGCTGACGAGATACGGATGATGATGCGTGCCTTTGTTTGCCAGCATCATGGCATACACGGCCATCTGCAGCGGCGTGACGCTTATCTCTCCCTGGCCGATGGCAAGGCTGATGAGATTTCCCCGCGTCCAGCCCCGTGGGCCGTAGATTCGGTTATAATAATTCTCGTCCGGCATGATGCCCGGAGTTTCTTCGATTCCTTCGATTCCAGTTCGTCTTCCGAAACCGAATTTCCGTCCGAAGCTCGTCCACTGTTCGAACCCGACTTCGAGCATCAATTGATAGAAAAACACATTACAGGACACCTTGATTGCTTCGACCACGTTTACGGCTCCATGCCCTTCGGGCCGATGGCATCGGAAGACCCGGTTACCGAATCTGTAAAAACCCGGACAGCTCGCCGTCCAGCGTTCGGAAATGACTCCATTCTCAAGCGCCGCCGCGGCGAGCACCATTTTATAGGTCGAGCCCGGAGGATAGATCGAGGAGGTTGCGCGGTTAAAGAGCGGCCGCAGGGTGTCCGAATTCAGCGAGGACCAGAGTTCGGGAGGAGTGACGCCGCTTAGGTCCGCGAGGTCGTAGTCGGGCTTGCTCAGCATCACGAGTATCTCGCCGTTGCGGGGATCGATCGCAACGACCGAGCCGGTACGATCGCCGATCAGCGACTCGGCATATCTCTGCAGCTCTGCATCGATTGTGAGGAAGAGATCGGATCCCTCACGCGGTGATGTGTTTCTCTTACCCTCGCTGTAGTCGGCTACGAACTGGCCGCGTGAATTTACCATCGCATACTCGTATCCGTACTCGCCCCGAAGGGTCTTCTCAAATGCCGCTTCAATGCCCGCGGAGCCGATGACGTCGCCCGGGCGGTAGACCCCGGGGTTTTGTGCAAGCTGCCGTTCGGATATTTCCCGTGTATAGCCGAGCACGTGCGAGAGCCGGGCGCCCGAATTGTAGTGTCGTTTTGCCTCGACGACGTACCCGACGCCGGGAAAACGTTCGCGTTGCTCCTCGAGCGCGACGATCACAGGGAATTCAGCATCGCGGTGAATCTTACTCGGAACGAAGAGGGACCATTGCGTGGCACGCTGGAGTCTCCTCCGCAGGATTTCTTCGTCGAGTACGAGGAGCTCGGAGAGCGCCGGGATATTCTCCTGACGGAATTCATACGGGGTGACGGTGACGGTATAGGAGGGACGGTTATCGACGATGAGTCTTCCCCGCCGGTCGAACATCATCCCGCGAACCGGCTCGCGGAGAACGGTGCGAATGCTGTTTTCCTGGGATTTCTTACCGTACTCGTCCTGATAGAACAATTGAAGCTGATACAATCTTCCGATCATGACGAACAGGGCAAGAAGAATGACGGAGTAAAAGACCCGTCTCCGGGTCGGCGACCCGAAATCCATACTTCTCATAATACATCATCCTTTCACTCTGCCGCTGCGGTATGCAGAGCTGTACTGGAACAGAGGGATAAGCGCCACAGCAAGCGTGTAGACGGTGGTTCCCAACACGTACTTTCCCGTTATTTCGGCGAAAGTCAGCGGTAATCCCTGGAGAAACAACATGTGGTATACGAAGTTGTGCAGCACACCCGCCAACGCAACGATGAACAGGAATTTATAATTTCCGAGAGACTGAAGCGGCGACATCTCATTGTAAAAGTATCCGGCGATAAATCCGGCGCCGGTTTTCGTCAATGCTCCAAGTCCGATGAACTCGCCGACCGCAAGATCGCTGATCAGGCCGACGGCAAATCCCGCGATCGTACCCGGAATCTGACCTTCGCGCAGCGAGATGATCACGACATAGATGAGCAACAAATCCGGCCTGACACCCTCGATAGCGATGAACGGAACTATCGTAACCTGGAGAACCACAAGAAGGATCGTGATGAAGGTATACCGGAGATATCTTGCCATATGCGGGGACTATCTGCTCCTTGTCCGGTTCTCGAGGCTGAGCTTATCCTCATCGGCTGTATGCCGGATAACGAACACCTCTTCAAGTCTGTGAAAATCGACTCCCGGGCTGACCTGAATGACCTTCGTGAGGTTGCCCGGTACGTTTGCCACCGAGTTGACGATGCCGATAAAAATCCCCGGCGGAAACACATTGCTGTACTCCGAAGTGAGGACCACATCCCCCTCGACGACGTCGAGCGTTTTCGCTACGTTCTGCAGTTGCATCGCATGGTGGCCGTCCCAACTGACGATGCCGTCGACGCGCGACCGTTCGACCCTGGCGCTTGTTCTGAAGTCGCGGTTCAGCATGATCTGGCCCACCGAGTAGTTCTCGCCGACGAGGATGATCCTGCCGACGAGGCCGGCATCGGTGACGATCGGCATCTGTTCGCGTACACCGCGTCCCTCGCCGATATCGATCGTAATTGTATTCCGGACCGGGTCCGCCGAACGTCCGACAACCTTCGCCGGGACGAGATCGTACGTCGATCGTTCACTGAACCGAAGCAGGCGTCTCAGCCGGATATTTTCGAGTCGCGCTTCGCGCAATTGGTAGACTTCATCGGCGAGCTCGATATTTGCTCTCCGCAGACGTTCGTTTTCGGCACGAAGTGCGATGGTATGCGTCACGTAGGAGACAGGTTGGTTCAGCATGCCGATGCCTCCGATCGCATATGCGCGAAGTTGTTTGATCTGCGGGTTATTGTTCAGGGGAAAAAGGGAAAGCGATACTATCAGGAGGAACGCGAGCAGGATATACTCGCGGTATAATTGCAATATATATAATATCCGTCGCATAGAACTGTATTATTCAAAAATTGTGTTCCGTACTCAACCGGGAGTCTGGAAGAGAGCCGCGATGCCGGATCAGCCCGATTTGGTGTTTAGAACGGCTGGACGATTCCGGAGGGGGAATCAGTAGTTTTTTCCCTTAATCAGAACTTTCGAATATCTCGGGAGATCTTCGAGCACCTTTCCCGTTCCCATAACCACCGCGATGAGCGGATCCTCGACGACGTGCACCGGGATGCTCGATTCGAGGCGGATTCTTTCATCGAGTCCTTTCAACAGAGCGCCGCCGCCCGTAAGCATAATGCCCCGGTCGAGGATATCGCCGGAGAGTTCGGGAGGGGTTCGTTCGAGGGTGAGCTTCACCGCGTTGACGATCGTGGCGACCGCTTCCGAGAGCGCTTCCCGGATCTCGACCGAACTGATCTCGGTTGTTTTCGGGATACCGTTGACCAGGTCACGCCCCTTCAGGGGGAGGGTGATCTCCTCCTTCAGTGGCATGGCCGATCCGAGTTTCATCTTCGCTTCCTCCGCGGTTCGCTCGCCGATAAGTATATTGTGATTCTTTTTCAGGTATTGGATGATGGCGCCGTTCATTTCGTCTCCCGCGATCCGGATCGACTCCTCGTTGACGATACCGGAGAGCGCGATTACCGCGATCTCGGTGGTTCCTCCGCCGATATCGATGATCATATTCCCGACCGGCGCTTCAACGTCGAGGCCCACGCCGATGGCGGCTGCCATCGGTTCGGCAATCAGGTGCACCTCCCGCGCACCGGCATGTTCCGCCGAGTCGCGAACTGCGCGTTTTTCGACCTCGGTTATGCCGCTGGGAACGCAGATGACGATGCGCCTGCTCGGAAACCAGCTCGCATTGATCTTTTTAATGAACGCGCGAAGCATGCCTTCGGCGATCTCAAAATCCGCGATCACGCCGTCTTTGAGCGGACGGATCGTCCGAATCTCATTATGGGTTTTGCCCATCATATCGCGCGCTTCACTTCCTATCGATACGATCTTTTTGGAATTGCGGTCGAAGGCGACGATCGAAGGCTCGTTCAGCACGACCCCTTTGCCGCGTATATAGATCAATGTATTGGCGGTTCCGAGATCGATCGCAAGATCGGCGGAGAACATCGAGAATAAACCCATATGGAGATCCTTTTATTGAACTTGAAAATTCGGCATAACCGCTTCGTTCCGGCATGCCTATCGAACATATCGCGGTTCCGTATGGCCGGTGAAAATTATCCGGCCGCAGTCGACGTCACGCTGCTACCTCAATGCCTGAAATGCCGGAGACCGGTCATGACCATTGCGAGATTCTGCCGATTCGCCGCATCAATAACTTCCTGGTCTCTTACCGATCCGCCGGGTTGAATGACCGCCGCAGCTCCGGCCTTGGCCAGCTCGAGCAGTCCGTCGGCGAACGGGAAAAATCCATCGGAGGCGGCGACCGAACCCTGAAGATCAAGACCCGCATCGAGGGCTTTGGCGGCTGCTATCCGGGATGCATCGACGCGCGACATCTGTCCGGCGCCGATTCCCAGCGTCCGTTCGCCCCGCGCGAAGACGATGGTGTTCGACTTTACGAATTTTGCCACACGCCATGCGAAGAGCAGGTCGTCGATCTCATCCGGACCGGGTTTCCGTTCCGTAACAACGTTGAATTTCTCTTTAGTGAGGCGCTCGGCATCCCGGTCCTGAACGATGAGCCCGCCGTACACGCTCCTGATATCCATCTGGCTGATGGATCTGAGATCGACAAGCTGCCGGATTACGCGTCGGTCCTTTTTCTGCTTCAGAAACTCGAGCACCTCGTCGCCGAACGACGTAGCGACGACGACTTCGGTAAATATTTCGTTTATCTTTTTTGCGGTCGCAAGGTCGAGCGGTCTGTTTATCGCCACGATGCCGCCGAAAGCCGAGGTACGATCGCAGTCGCGTGCTCGCTCATATGCGACGCAGATATCATCGCTGCTTGCTACGCCGCACGGATTGTTGTGTTTGATAATCGCGACGGTCGGTTTATCGAATTCATGAACGAGCTGAGTTCCCGCGCTTATGTCGAGAATATTGTTGAACGACAGTTGCTTCCCATGCAGCGATTCGAAACATCTGAAGAATTTACCGTAGAGCGCTGCCCGCTGATGCGGGTTTTCTCCGTAGCGCAGGTCAAGCTCCTTATTGAAGGAGAGCGAAATTACTTTCGATAGAACGGAGGGACCGGCATTCAGCGTTTCGAAATAGCGAGCGATAATTGAATCGTATCGGGCCGTATACTGGAATGCTTCCTGCGCAAGCATCAGCCTCGTTTCCTCTGTCAGCCCGCCGTCGTTTTCATTGAGCTCCTGCAGAATCGCCGAATATCTGTCGGGGTCGACGACGACCGCGCGGTCCTTATAATTTTTTGCAGCCGCACGAATCATTGTCGGACCGCCGATATCGATCTGTTCCATCGCTGAGCCGATCGGGATGTTCCCGTTGCCGACGGTCTCTTCGAACGGATAAAGATTGACCACGACCATTTCGATCGGGATTATATTCTGCTCCTCGAGGGTTTGGAGATCCGTAGGTACCGATGACCGCGCGAGCAACGCACCGTGAATAGCCGGATGCAGGGTTTTGACGCGACCGTCCAGTATTTCCGGGAAACCGGTGATTTCGGAGACCAATTTTACTGGAATTCCGCCGTCTTTCAGGGTTTTTGCGGTACCTCCCGTCGAGATTATCTCTATACCTCTCTGGTGCAATGCATGCGCAAATTCGACTAATCCTTTTTTATACGAGACACTGATCAACACGCGACGAATTTTTACCACCCGTATGAATCCTTTCGTTAAGTGATGTATACCTTTCTTCCCTCAACGGTAATCCTGCCCGCTTCGAAGAGCCCGACCGCTTCTGAATAAATCTGGTGCTCGACATCCAGGATTCTCGCGGCAAGAGTTTCGGCGGTGTCCGCGTCTTCAACCGGAACGGTGCGCTGCATGATGACAGGACCATGATCGTATTCGTCGTCGACAAAATGAACCGTCGCTCCGGAAACTTTCACGCCGTACTCTACCGCAGCCTGATGCACGCGAATGCCGTACATACCTTTCCCGCCGAACGCCGGCAACAGCGCAGGATGGATGTTCATGATTCTGTGGCGGTAGCTTGCTACAACGGCAGAGGGAATCTTCTTCATGTATCCGGCAAGGAGTATGAGGTCTATGTTGTGATCCTCGAGCAGTTTGAGAATTGCATCGGTGTAGGCGGATTCCGATTCATGATCCGACGGATCGATCACCAAATGCGGAATACCGCTGGTTTTTGCAATGTCGAATATTCCGGCATCTTTCCGGTTACTGACGATGAGTTTTATCCGGCTCCTGAGCTTACCGTGTTCCATATTTTCCAGAATCGCCCTGGTATTGGAACCTTTTCCGGATGCAAATACCGCTATGTTAAGAACTTTTCCCAATCGCCTGATGTATAACTTCCATTAATCTTCAAAAGTAATCGAAATTTACAGAGTTTTACGGGGATTGTCAATAAAATGAACTAAAAACCGGCGGATTTTAATATTTTTTTCTTTTCCGGCCCGTGACGGCACCATGCGTTAATATTACGTATTCCAGAATGTATTCGATAGGCTTTTCTCTACCTGTCGTTTTTCCGGTCTGACGGTGAGAGGGGGTACCTGCCATCATAGGTCGGGCGTTGGATTTTCTATGTTGATACGGACTTCATCCTTAGACCCTGAGCTGTTCCCCGCCGGAGAAGCGATCAACTATAAATAATTTTAGCCGACAATAAACTACATATTTTAAATCGTTTCTTCCGGCGGGGAATGGATTTATCCGGAGATTCGAATTCACTCGATGTCGCGGCGGCGAGAGATTATGAATTCTTCAGCGAGAACTGTATAGCATGCAGTATAGTTCGGATGATTGATACGTTACGAAGTTTATCGGATATGAATGACGTTCTCTTCTACCTTGTACAGCACGCGGCCTCCCCACGGCATCGTGAGTTTCGTTTTCTCATGCCCGAACGAAATACCCGAGAGAACGGGAATACCGAGATCGCCGAGATGGTCTTCAAATACTTCCTCCAGACTTAAAGTGGGATTGCCGTTCGCCTGTATACAATCGGTGAACTGACCCAACAGCACCGCGCGCACGGAGGTGAGTATGCCGGATAAGCGGAGCTGGTTCAGCATCCGGTCAATTCTGTAGGGCGCTTCACCGATTTCCTCAAGTGCAAGGACCGCATCGTTCCAATCGGGAAGATACGGCGTGCCGATCATACTCGTAATGAGCGCCAGGTTACCACCCAACAAGGTGCCTTCAAACGATGCGACGTTATAGAGCTGTGACGGCGGTTCATCGAACTGAAGAATTCTGTGGGGGGACAGGCCGCAGAGGGTGTCCCAGAAATGCGATTCGGTGTCGTTATCGACACCTTTTCCGAGATCCGCCGATACCATCGGTCCGCCATAGGTAATCATGCGGGTCTGCGAAAAAATCGCCAGTTGGAGGGCTGTCAGATCGCTGTATCCGACGAAAATTTTAGGATTTTCCCTGATGAGGCCGTAATCGATATACCTCACGAGGCGACCGCATCCGTAGCCACCGCGCACCGCAATAATCGCTCTGACCTCGGGGTCCGAGAACATGGTATGCAGATCATTGAGCCGGTCGGAATCACCGCCTGCCAGATACCCGCGCTTCAGGTGAACCGATCGTCCGGGTTTTACCCGGTAGCCTCTCGATTCAAGATACGATATTCCTTTATCGAAAATTTCTTTCGACGGATAAGGGCTTGCGGGCGCTACGATACCGATCGTATCGCCATGCCGCAATGAAGAGGGTGTGATGATTGATGAAGAGGTTGGCACCGGGATGTCCTTTCCTTATCTCCGCGCCTCGAAAAAATTGCATCGGAAGCATCGATGCGGATGTGCGCAGATCATTCGGGTATCATATAGTAATTTGTGCGATTCACTCGGAGGAAAATATTTTTGGATTTTCCAGCAGCCTAGTCACGATTGCGTTTCGTAACGGAATAATGTAACTTATAAGTTTGAAACTTCCAAGAAACCGAACGGTAGTTGCAGGTTCATATGTTTGCCGGCTCTTCGATATGAGCCGGCGAATCGTTTGCTGAGTGGATATGCCTGAAAATTCCAATGAAACGCTCCCGCCGCCCGTCTCTCGCGGCTCTTCTCCGGTGAATAAACCTATCCGGATAAAAGGCGCCCGCGTTCACAACCTGAAGAATATTTCCATCGATCTGCCGCGCAATAAACTCATCGTCGTCACCGGCGTCAGCGGATCGGGGAAATCGAGCCTTGCGTTCGATACGATCTATGCCGAGGGACAAAGGCGGTACGTCGAGAGTCTCTCAGCGTATGCGCGGCAGTTCCTCGAACGCATGGAAAAGCCCGACCTCGACTTTGTCGAGGGAATCAGTCCGGCGGTCGCAATCGAACAAAAAACCAGCATGCGCAATCCGCGTTCAACCGTAGGCACGAGCACCGAGATCTACGATTATCTCAGATTGCTCTTCGGAAGAATCGGGAAGGTGTATTGCAGGAATTGCGGCCGCAGAGTCGTCAGGGACACGGTCTCGGTTATCGTCGATGCATTGCGGGAAAAAGAATCGGGAACCCGTTTTTACGTCCTCTTCCCGCTGCAGAAGAAAAAAGAAATGCCGCTGAGCGAGGCGGTGCCGCTGCTCAGGGAAGAAGGTTTTACCCGTTTACTTGCGGGAGGCAGCGTATTCGAGATCGCCGATTTCCCCGCCGAAGAGATAACAAAAGATGCGCAGGTCATGGTGCTCGTCGATCGCCTTGTGTGGAGGGGAGACGAATCGAGTGTGCGGGTCGCGGATTCGGTCGAGACCGCATACACCCATGGAAACGGAAGCGCGGTGCTCCATTTTCCCGACGACAAAACTGAATGGCACTTCAGCCAACGGTTCGAGTGCTCTTACTGCCGCATCGCCTACGAAGAACCCGAACCGCGTCTCTTCTCTTTTAACAATCCCTTCGGTGCGTGTCCTACGTGCCAGGGATTCGGCAGATCGATGGGTATCGATATGGAGAAGGTTGTACCGGATCCCGGAAAATCCATCCGTCAGGGAGCCATCCATCCATGGACCTTTCCGAAATTCCGGGATAACCTGCGGACGCTGCTCTCGATTGCTGACGAAGCAGGTATACCGGTGGATGTTCCGTTTGCGGATCTGACTGCGGATCATCTAGGGATTATTCACCGGGGGTACGGCAAGTTCGGCGGATTGAAAGGCTTCTTCAGGATGCTGGAAAAGAAGACCTATAAAATTCATTACCGGGTTCTGCTCAGCAGGTACCGCGGGTATACCGTGTGTGAGGATTGCGGCGGAGTGCGTCTGCGCTCCGATGCCCTTCAGGCGAGGATAGGCGACAGGGATGCCGGTACCGAGAGGAATATCGCCCCGATCGTGCGTATGTCGATCTCCGAAGCGAAGGAATATTTCGATGCGCTCGGACTCGCGGAATATGAACGAGACGTCGCCGCGAGAATCCTGGAAGAAATCCGCCGAAGGCTTCACTATCTCGATGAGGTCGGGATCGGATACCTGACGCTCGACCGGTTGTCAAATACGTTGTCGGGGGGAGAATCGCAGCGAATTAATCTCGCGACGTCGCTCGGGTCGTCGCTCGTCGGGTCGCTCTATGTACTCGACGAGCCGAGTATCGGACTCCACCCCCGCGATATCGAAAAGCTGATCGGAATCTTACAAAGACTCCGCAGTATCGGCAATAGCGTGCTCGTCGTAGAGCACGACGATGCGATGATCCGCTCGGCGGATTTCATTGTGGATATGGGACCGGGCGCCGGCGAGCAGGGGGGAGAGATTATCTTCGCCGGACCGTACCGGGAGCTGTTCGGCAACGAGCGCTCGCTGACCGCATCATATCTGTCGGGTAAGAAAAAGATACCCGTTCCCGATCCCGGCAACCGGCGGGGCAACTCGGCGCGAAATCTGACGGTTACCGGCGCGCAGGAACATAACTTAAAAAATATTACCGTGTCTGTCCCGCTGCACCGGTTCGTCTGTATCACGGGGGTCAGCGGTTCGGGTAAGAGTACGCTGGTTCACGACATAATCTACGCGGGATTAAAACAATCGCACGGCGGGTATAGCGGGTCAGTCGGAAAATTCGTCTCGATACAGGGAGGGGAATTGATCGACTCGGTCGAGCTGGTCGATCAGTCGCCGATCGGACGAACGCCCAGGTCGAACGCGGTCACGTACGTGAAGGCGTTCGACGTGATACGCGAGCTGTTCGCATCCACCCATCAGGCGAAGGTGCACGGTTATAAACCGGGGCATTTCTCGTTTAACGTACCCGGCGGAAGATGCGATGAGTGCGAGGGGGACGGATTCGTCAAGATCGAAATGCAATTCCTTCCGGATATTTATCTTGTCTGCGAAAGCTGTAAGGGGAAGCGCTATAAGAAAGAGACGCTGAATATAAAATGGAACGGTTTTTCGATCGACTCGGTTCTCGATATGACCGTCGCCCAGGCGCTCGAAGAGTTCAGGAAGTACCCTTCCGTGAAAAAGGCCGTCGAACGCCTGCGGGTTCTCGACGAGGTCGGTCTCGGTTATCTGCGTCTCGGCCAGCCTGCCACCACGCTCAGCGGTGGCGAGGCTCAGCGCGTCAAGCTGGCTGCTCACCTTCTCGAACGCGGCAAGAGCGCTCATACGCTATTCATTTTCGACGAACCCACAACCGGTCTGCATTTCGACGATATAGCGAAACTTATTGAGTGCTTTAACCGTCTTATTGAAGCGGGCCATTCGATCCTGGTTATCGAGCATAACATGGATGTCGTTAAATGTGCCGATCATATTATCGATCTGGGCCCTGAGGGAGGAAGCGACGGGGGGAACGTCGTTGCGGAGGGAACGCCGGAGGAGGTTGCCGGGTCGGACAGGTCGTATACCGGATTGGTCCTGAAACGGTACCTCAATCATCAGTGACCGATATCTCCCCGCCAATGTAAACTTCCCCCCGGTGAACAAACAGCAATGAGGAGAAGGCGATGAACGGATCGAGATATGTGCCGGTATGGATTTTATTGTTTTTTATCTGCGAGGTGAAGGGGCAGGATTTTCCGGCCGCAACGGGTTTCTCACCGGAAAGGGGAGTGTTCGGTGCGGGAGTGATCGTCGGCGAGCCGACGGGTCTCAGTGCCAAATACTGGACTTCATCGGACAAGGCATGGGATTTTGCTTTCGGTGCCTCGTTCTTTACCGATTTCAGATTGCACGCGACGCGGCTCTGGCACATCGATGTCTTCGATAATCAGCGTGTTCCTCTGCATTACGGGATCGGGGTGAGTCTCGCGGGGAAATCGGGCCGCATTGCAGAGTTCAGGGGTGGTAGTCCGCGTCACCGTGACCGGATCGGTATCGGCATTCGCGGCTCGGTAGGCGTCTCGTATCTCGTACCGACCGCTCCGTTCGATCTATTTGCCGAAATTGGGGGCGTACTCGTCGTTTTCCCGCCGGCGGCTCTGGATATCGATCTTTCGGTCGGAGTGAGGTATTATTTCTGACGAAAATTCCGGCAGGGAGTGACTATCGTCACGATTCCGGAAAACGGAATTCTGTACATTACTCATACAAAAAAATACCTTTACGCTCTCACAGAATGCAGGGGAGGTTCTGTGGGACGTAAAGGTATTTCACTATATACCCGCCTTGAGATACGTACTGAAGACGGATCGAACCTAATGTATGGAGCCGAATGTCAGGGTTATGAAAAAACCTCCGAACTGATTTTTATCGAGGTACCGGATATTATCCGGAGAGCTCTGTGAATCAATGAGACTGTTGATACCGCTGAAATACGGTATGTAATAGTATCTGAAGTTTATTCCCACCAGACTTGCCGATTCGGATCCGAAGTGTGCGCCGAAACCGATATACCCGCCCATTGTAAAGTGGGTTTTGCCATGACCGAGTGCGTTGAAGAATTCGCGCTCATATGGTGTCGAATATATCAAGGTGGGTCCGATTGCGGCGCCGATGTACGGCCGGAAATTGTCGAGGATCTGTTTCCTGAACAGCCGCCGTTCGACTCCGACATGGAGTGGTGCCAGGAGGAATCTGTTCACTTTCCCGGGAACGAATTTCTCGCCCCACCACGTAATCAGTTCGATCTCTCTGCTGTCTTTAGATTCGGATACGGAGAGGTTGATGAATCCCGACCAATCGGGTGTGTATTCCTTTCTGTAAAAACCGCCGAAACCGAGACCTGATTCGGAGATGAGGATATCGAGACCCCAGGCAGTCCGAAGATCCCGGATTTCTTCCGTCTTCTGTTGGGAATATCCGTAGGGTGTATAGAACAGTGAAAGCATTCCTATGACGGCCGCAAAAACCGTCGTCTGTACTGTATGCTGCATGAGGGGTATCATCTCAACCTCCGTGTATCTCGCTCGGTCCGACACAAACATTGTATAAAAATATAACCTTAACGTACATAATGTAGTTCCTGAGTCGATTAAAATCAAGAATCTGCAACCTCACCGGAGAAACTCATTCCCCGAAACCGGGCGGAATTGCCCACCCGGATACTGCGGGGAACCGGTCGCACATGCTTCGATCTATAACACCCTGTAGAGTACGAACTTGAGATATTCGGTCTCCGGCATGGTCGGGAGGACCGGATGGTCCGGAGAAGCCCCGGCGCGTTGGATTATCTGAATTTTCCGGTCTGTTCTGTCCGCCGCCGCTGTTACCGTTCCTTCGAAGACCTCGGAGAAAATATGATATGAGCAGCAGGCAGACGCGAGGTATCCCCCCGGCGGAATGAGCCGCAGGGCCGATTCATGCAGCGATCTGTATGCTTTCAGCGCTGTCGGTACGTTCTTTTTCGAGCGGGTGAAGGACGGCGGGTCGACAATGACGAGGTCGAACCGCTCCTTTGCCGAAATGTACCGTTCGAGAATTCCGGGTACTTCACCCGGAATTGCGTTGAAAATCCCTTCGAATTTATTATGCCTGGCGTTCTGCATGCACATTCGCACCGCCTCCGCCGAAATATCGACGGCGGTTACCTTCCGTGCGCCGGCATGCGCCGCCTGGAGGCCGAATCCGCCATGGTACGCGTAACAATCGAGCACGTTCGCGCTTCCGGCGATCGACCGGATCAGCGTATGATTGAGCCGCTGATCGAGAAACCACCCCGTTTTCTGTCCGCCGAGTACGTCGATTTCCACCATGAGATCGTTTATCTCGAGAAGCATCGGAGGATGGGGCAGGGCGCCCCGCAGGACCGATGTCTGCTGCGGGAGGTTCTCGAGCGTTCTCAGATGCGATTCATTCTTTTCGATGATTGCGGCGGGGGAGAAAACGGATTCGATGACATCGCAGATGAGCGTTTTATATTTATCCATTCCAGCCGAGAGTGTCTGGATGACGATGACAGAGCCGTACCGGTCGATGATGAGTCCGGGCAATCCGTCGCTCTCTCCATGGACGACGCGATATACTTTTGAAGAGCGGAAGTATTTTTCCCGGTGTCCGAGTGCGTATTCGATTTTTTCTCTGAAGAAACCGAAGCCGATTTCCGTGTGCTCGTCGCCGAGAAGGCGGACTGCGATGAGGGAGTTCGGGTGATAAAATCCCTTGCCCAGCACCCGGCCGTCGGTGCGTCTGACGAGCACGAGATCGCCGGCTTCGGCTGTGCCGTCGATTTTCCGGATCTCGTTGCTGAAGATCCAGAGATGTCCGCTTTCGATCCGGTGGTGTTCTTTCGGTTTGAGAATAATGCTCGTTTTCAGGGGCGTGTTCCCGTGTTAGTGTGGTTCAGTAAGCTTCAGCAGCACACCCGGCGGAAGGAGCCATTCGAGACTGCCGCGGATATGCCGTGTGTATTCGGCAATGAATACTTTCGCAACGCTCCCCTTTTTGAGTGTGAGAAAGCTGTGCTCGTTGCCGCTGATCAGGAGTGAGATCATCCGGCTCAGGAGCGGTTCGTGTCCGACGATCAAAACAGATTTCCTATGCGTCTCCTTCAGCAGCATGAACAGATCGTCGCAATCGCCGGGCGGAGTCAGTTCTCTGCAGGAGAGGACGTTGGTGTCCGCTTTAAGGACCGCTTGCATGATGTCGGCAGTCTCCTTTGCCCGCGGCAGCGAGCTGGATAGAATCTGATCGAGCTCTATGCCGAGTACCTGAAACGCCGACGCAATCCGATTGATGGTCTGAATACCTTCGGTCGTCAGGGCCGAATCGCTCGTCGCATACGTCCCCGCATCGCCGTGGCGAAGAAAGTAGATGTTCATGCGCGTTCTTTTTTCTTTTTCTGCTCTTCCCTGATGAGGGCGTATCCCTTCTTGATCACCTGGTAAATAAAGTGCAACCGCCGTTCGTACGGAATGAACGCCGACTTCATCGCATTGATCGTAATTTTTTCGAGATCCTCGAGATTGAGCTTGAACACGTCGGCGGCGATCTGATACTCTTTCGAAAGCGTCGTATCGCTCATCAACCGGTCGTCGGTATTGAGCGTAACTCGAAATCCTGCATTATAGTATAAACCGAACGGATGCTGTTCAAGACTCGGGGCGGCGCCGGTATGGACGTTGCTGCTGAGACACATCTCGAGCGGCAACCGCTTGTCCAGTATGTACTGGGCGAGCGGTCCGAGTTTCACAATCTTATTTTCATGCACGGTAATGTCTTCGATTAAGCGGGTCGCGTGGCCGATCCGGTGAGCTCCGCACCATTGGATCGCCTGCCAGATGGACTCCTTTCCGAATCCCTCCCCGGCATGAACCGTAATATTGAAATTTTCCCGTTGGATATAGTGGAATGCATCGACATGTTTTTTCGGAGGGTATCCGCCCTCCTCTCCGGCGAGATCGAATCCGACAACGTCGCGGTCACGAAAATCAACCGCAAGTTCCGCCATTTCCAGCGAGAGCTGCATGTTTCGCATTGCGCAGATGATGAGGCCGAATTCGACGTTGTATTTTTTCCTGCCGAGTTCGAGTCCTTTGAGGACGGCCATCACGGCCTCCTCCCAGTGCAGTCCCCGCTCCGTATGGAATACGGGAGCGAATCGAGTTTCCACATACACAACCCCGTCCCGGTGCATGTCCTCCATCATTTCGAACGCAGTCCGTTCGAGTGCTTCGGGAGTCTGCATGACGCCGCATGTATGCTCGAATCCCTCGAGGTACTCGGGAAGGCTTCCCTTATTGGCTCCGCGAAAAAACCACTCGGCAAGCTGGCCTGCATCCTCGGTCGGAAGCTTTTTATACTTCTGGTCGCGGGCAAGCTCGATGATGGTCTGGGGTCTGAGTCCTCCGTCGAGGTGGTCATGGAGCAACACCTTGGGGAGTTGTTTCATTAATTTAATAGATAACTTCATTTTAACTTCCCCGATCTTTTTTCGACATAATTGAGCAGTGAACCGTCACGGACGAATCCGAGCACGGTTTGGATATCGTCATGCAGTACCCGGTCCCGGTCGAGATGTTCGATATGCTTTCTGATGAAACGGTACGCGGCCTGCGCCCCCTCTCCCGCCTGCATGATATTTTTTTTGACCGGATGCATGCGGGAAAAATCCATTCCCTGGCAGGCGGTGAGGAATTCGATAGCGGCAACCGTCTGGACGTTATGCAGAATTCTGTACGCCTTTTGCGCCGAGATCGATCCCATACTGTTATGATCCTCCTGGTTTGCGGAGGTCGGTATCGAATCCACGCTTGCCGGATGCGCGAGGACCTTGTTCTCCGAGACGAGCGATGCAGCCGTATATTGCGCGATCATCATACCGGAATGCAATCCGCCGTTCGTTGTGAGAAAGCGCGGGAGTCCGCTGAGCGTTCCATTGACCAGACGCTCGATTCTCCTCTCGGAGATATTCGCCAGCTCAGAGAGCGCAATCGCGAGGAAGTCGGCGGCCAGCGCGATCGGCTGCCCGTGAAAGTTGCCGCCTTCGATGTGAATTCCGTCTCCCGGAAAGATGAGCGGATTGTCGTTCGCCGAATTCAGCTCGATCGACACGATGTCATGGACATAGCGAATGGCGTCGCGCGATGCGCCATGTACCTGGGGGATGCAGCGTATCGAGTATGCATCCTGTACGCGGGGATCATTATGCAGGTGCGAACGTCTGATCTCGCTTCGCCGTAAAAGACGCCGCATATTCGAAGCACACTCTGTCTGACCTTTATACGGCCTGAGCCGGTGAAGACGCGCGTCGAAAGCGCGGGGAGTTCCCCGCAACGCCTCGAGCGTGACCGATGCTGCGATATCGAAGAGACGGGCGAGCCGGACAGCTTCATGAACAGCGAAAGCGGTATATGCGGTCATCATCTGTGTGCCGTTGATGAGCGCAAGTCCCTCTTTCGCCGACAGAGAGGCCGGCTGTATTCGCTCTGCCCTGAGTGCTCGTGCCGCGTCTGTGATTTTCCCTCCGTACTTTACCTTTCCCTCTCCCAGCATGGAGAGAACCAGATGAGCCAACTGGACGAGATCTCCCGAAGCGCCGACCGAACCCTGGGAAGGTATGACCGGTATGATTCCGGCATTGAACATCCGGACGAGAACTTCCAGCGTCTGAGGTCGAATTCCGGAGTACCCCTTTGCCAGCGTGTTCAGTCTGAGGATGATCATCGCACGAACAAGTTCATCCGGAATAGGGTCGCCTGCTCCGGCTGCATGGCTGTAGATGAGATTTCTCTGAAGGTCGCTGATATCGGCAGCATCGATTTTCACGTTGCTGAATTCGCCGAACCCGGTCGTCACGCCGTAGACGGTCTTATTTCCGTTTATCCAGTCCTCTACCAGTTGCCTCGATGCCTTAACCGCTCTGATCGCCGAATCCCGGATTGCGATGACGGATGAGCCGGAGCGGGCGAGCGTGTAGAGGGTATCAATGGTAAGTGTCCGACCGTCGAGGGCGTATCTCATACGTGAGCCGTTTGATCAAGGCAGTGATATACGATAAAGGTAAATTCAACAAATATAGAGAAATATCGGTGTATATTCAATATTATGATGTATATGCCGGTGGCACAGAACTTGCAAGTTGATATTAAACCAGTAAGCGTCGTGTTCTGCAAACGGTCAATTTCAGCCCGTATTTGTTCGATCAGAGTTTTGCAATTATTACAATTGTGAGAAGATATCATTCTTATTCCGAATAATAGGAGGGGTCATGAACGATATCTATATTCAGGAAATCCGCAGCAGGGTATGTGCGAAGTGCATCGATACAGATATGCATGGAAATTGTTTGCTCCATTATGACGAAATGTGTGCGGTGGAGGAGCATCTTCCGAGAATAGTCGAGGCTGTCGGAAGGGTAAAAAGCGACAAAATTGACGCATATATAACAGAATTGCGTAATATAGTCTGTTCTGTTTGTATAAATCAATCAGTTGACGGCACCTGCTCTGTCCGCGACCGTTTGGATTGCGGCCTCGATCGCTATTTCCCCCTCATTGTCGAAGTAATCGAGGAAGTCGAAGCGCGAAGAATCCCGGCGTAGGTTCATTAACAATCTTATCAGACACTGTCAGGAACCTATCGGTCTTACCCGGAGCCGGACAGGTACAGCGGAAACCGGCTGCCCGTGTCTTATATGCGGGTCGGTTCTTCTCCGGAGTGAATTCACGCCATTGTATTGATTATCGCCCGAATTAGACCGGAATCGCGGTTATTCCCGGTTTTGCATTAATTGTATCTTCCCCGGTTTGACTTTCATTTCTGATTTTTGTATCTAATATTTCGTCAATCGACTCAGATTTTTCTTCCTATATTTCCTGCAGTATCGCCCGCTAAAAGTTGACGAACGCTCGCGTTGATCGGTTCGGAAAATAAATAGAAAGGGGGTGTCTCATGACACTGACAGCAACCAAAGGAAAAACCGCGGAAACTGTTCGTTCATCGAGCAAACCTTTGACCAAATACACTGAATTTCGGCATTTCACGCCGAAAGACCTGGATACGATTCCCCAGGTTAAGAGGCTCTCATCTGATCAGCGGTTTGCCATGAAAGTCGTTGCACAGGTCCTCCCGTTCAAGGTGAACTCGTACGTGTTAAATGAACTCATCGATTGGGACAATGTCCCGTCGGATCCCATCTTTCAACTGACTTTTCCGCAAAAGGGTATGCTCTCCGAGAGGGATTTCAATTCCCTTGCCGATCTCATCAGATCCGATGCTTCGGCCGAGAGGATAAGTAAAAAAATTGAAGAGATCAGATACTCGTTAAATCCGCATCCAGCCGGACAGATGGAGATGAACGTACCGATCATGGAGGGCGAACGAATACCCGGAGTGCAGCATAAATATAAAGAAACCGCACTGTTTTTCCCGACCTCCGGACAGACTTGCCATGCCTATTGTACGTTCTGCTTCCGTTGGGCGCAGTTCGTTGGTATACATGGATTAAAGTTCGCAAACAAGGAAGCCGGACAGTTTGCGGCTTACCTGAGCCAACATCGAGAAGTAACCGACGTGTTGTTCACCGGCGGCGATCCGATGGTTATGAAAACCCGCGTCTTCGAACGCTATATTGAGCCCTTTTTATCCGGCGATCTGGATCACGTGCAAACGATTCGTATCGGAACGAAATCGGTTGCATACTGGCCTCAAAGATTTGTGACGGACCAGGATGCGGACGATTTTCTCAGACTTGCCGAACGGCTTATCGCACGCGGCAAACACGTCGCCATCATGGGACATTACAACCATCCCGTAGAACTCGAGACGCCGATAGCACGCGAAGCGATTCGGAGAATCCGGTCCGCGGGAATTCAGATCAGAACACAATCCCCGCTGATCCGGCATATTAACGATAATCCCCGGATATGGTCCGATATGTGGCGTGAACAGGTGCGGCTTGGATTAATTCCCTACTATATGTTCGTTGAAAGAGACACGGGAGCCCGTAACTATTTCGAAGTTCCGCTGACGAGAGCGTGGGACATATACCGTTCTGCCGTGAAGACGGTCTCGGGACTGGCCAGGACCGTTCGCGGTCCGAGTATGTCGGCGACTCCGGGTAAGGTCGAAATTTCGGGAATATCCGAAATTCACGGAGAAAAAGTATTCGTTCTCCGCTTCATCCAGGGGAGAAATCCGGATTGGGTCCAGCGTCCCTTCTTTGCACGTTACGATCCCAGAGCAGGCTGGTTGGATCAGTTGAAGCCCGCATTCGGAGAGTCGAAGTTTTTCTTCGAAGATGAGCTTCGCAACATGCAGGCCCGATCGATGGCGAAAGCGGGGTAGCCGAAGTGTTAATCTTGCCTTAGTAAAAAGCCTGAAATATTAGCATATTTCAGGCTTTTTTATGTAACTTTGGGTAATACCGATTCGTATATTCGGGTATGAGATTTTTTTTATCTATGCCGTGATCGGTACTCTTTCAGTATTTCGGAGGATTTTAATATGAAGCGATCGAAGTTAATAATATTCCTCATCCTGATAATGAGTTTGAGCGGGGCAGGATTATCCCTTCACTCCCAGGACAGCACCTCAAATCAAACACTGGAAACCGGCAGGATACATGAAGGGAATGCAATTTCCCGCCTCATCGATGACATCATCGACCGGGTCGAAACCGAAATGCTGATGAAGATGGGTTACCAGGTTGAGTCCGGGGATCAAGTTCAACAGATGACCGGGAGACGCGGTGCGATTCACTTTAACGGCGACGTCGTCATCGACAAGCGCGACCGGATCGAAGGAAATGTCGTAATCAGGAACGGGACGTTAACGGTACGTGGATCCATCGAGGGAGACGTTATCGTATTAAACGGCGATGCCGTAATCGAGGAGGGGGGTGCGGTAACGGGCTCGGTGACTTCCGTAAACGGGAAGGTCCGGATGGAAGGAGGGACCGTGAGCGGTACCGTGGAAGAGCAGACCGGGGTTGATGTCGAGTACGTCTACCGGGAAGACAAAGCCGGGAGGCACGAGGCATACCGGTTGTCCAGTTATATGCAGGAAGATCTCGCGGTCCGCGATCTCCAGCTCAACAATATCTTTCTCGGCTTCAACCGGGTCGAAGGATTCTCTCTCGGCGCCGGTTCACGCAAGAATCTGTATTGGGACGGATCGATGGCGCTCTCGCTGTACGGCCAGGTCGGCTATGCCTTCAAGGCTCATCGGTGGCGCGCAATGCTCGGTGCGACGCGGCAATTCCCGATCCGCGATCTCCAGCTGCTTGAAATCGGAGCCGAGATATACACGCTTACCGATACCAAAGACGATTGGGTCATCGGTAGAGCCGAAAACGATCTCGCCGCATTTTTCGTACATCAGGATTTCAGAGATTATTATAACCGCGAGGGATATTCGATCTATGCGGGGCACTACATCAACGGCTCCGCGGGATCCGCGCACCTCCGGCTGCAATACCTCAACGAAGCTCACTCCTCGATGGAAAACCGGACGGATTGGGCTCTCTTTGTCCGCGATAAATCTTTCCGTGAGAATCCGGCTGTTCAGGATGGACAGCTTCGGGCTCTGAGACTCGGTCTCAACGCCGGAACGGCGGAGCGGCACTCGAGGCGTAACTCCGGCTGGAGTATACTTGCGACGGCGGAGTTTTCAACCTCCGGTTTGCGGAGCGAATACGAATATAATCAGTACATCGCCGACATTCGCCGCTATCAGCCCGTTTCGAAATATGATAATCTGAATCTTCGGCTGAGAATCGGCAGCGCCGAGGGAGAGCTTCCCATACAGCGGGTCTTTGATCTAGGCGGACTGGGAACGCTCCCGGGATTCCCGTACAAAACGTTAAGTGGCAACCGTATATTCCTGCTCAATACCGAGTACGTCCTGAGCGGGAGCGCGCTCAATCAGCTCGCATTCTTCCCGAGTGGTCTCTTCAATCGATTGTCTCTGCTTCTGTTCATGGATACCGGCTGGACCGGCGAGGTCGATCCCTCGAGCGGATTGGCCGAGGGTTTCGGCGGGCTTTCGGTGGCAAATCTGAAAACTTCGCTCGGCGTCGGTATCGGATCGGATAACGGAAGCTGGAGGCTGGGTTTTGCATGGAGGACGGATAAGGCGGATCCTGCAGTCGTCTTTCTCAGGATTGCACGTCCGTTCTGAACGTACAGTCGCATCTATCATAAGGTAACGGGGAAGCCGGATCTAACCGGCTTCCCCGTTCCGTTTTTATTGCAATCGTCTGATGATGTACTGGAACCGCTCGGGCTCCCGTATGACGATTCGTACATCCTTCGGCCCTTCGATAACCGGCGTCACGCTGCCTGTGGTATCCGCAAGTATGTCGCGGTAATGAACCGTGGCGGTATACTGTTCCGGCCTGACGAGAGCGAGACGATTGATGCCTCCGCGGACAACGAGGTCGATACGGGGAGGGATGAAGACAACTTCTCGATTGGAAGGGACTCCCGCCGCTGCGATTCTGATTCCGCTTAATGTTTTTTCTGCGATCGGCTGGACGTCGAATGCTACTGCGGCCGAAGATTGGTCGAGATGAACGAGCCGCCGCAAGGAATCCGATAACTCTACCGTGGTTCGTACGGGATTGCGGATGTCGCGCAGGACGATCGGTTTCGTTTTCCATCCATCGAGATTTTCAATCACCGAGCGGGCGCCTCTCACCGTTACCGAGTCGGGTTGAACCGTAACGGGACCGATGATATTAAACCCATCCCTGAATTGTACCTGCAGATCCGCAACGACCGGAACCGCTTTTCTGGCCTGTTCTTCGATCGAAACGGGCAGAAGTGAAGGCGATATCTCAAGCACTTCGATGCCGCCCGGCAGACGCAAGCGTTCGTCGAGTTCCTGCATGGTTCGAACCTGCATCGTCTCCCTCGCGTTCTGCATATCTATCGTATAGCGCATATCGCCCGTCAGATACAGGCCGAACAGTTTCCAACCCTCGCCGCGCACTCTGACCCTGAGTCTGTCGGGAAGCGCTCTGCTGATGGCGACGTCCGACGGCAGATTCTGTACGACGACCTGCGCCTGCACCATGGTCGTATATTCCGAACCCATGTTTACGGTTACCCAGAGAACGATCGCAAAGAGGGCGGAGGCGATGATAACCCGCGTTTTCTTGAGTTTGTGTTTGGATAATCTGTCCATCAGGAGTTTTGTTGTGTTCTCAGTACCTTTTCGAAATACTGCAATGTTTGCAGCAGACCGTCTCTCCGCTTCACCCGGGGCTCCCAGCCGAGAATGGACCGCGCTTTTGTAATATCGGGCTGCCGGACCTTGGGATCGTCTTCGGGTAACGGCTTGAACACGATTTTGCTCGACGCGCCCGTGATCTCGATGACCTCCTCGGCGAACTGGAGCAGGGTGATTTCTTCCGGATTTCCGATATTGACCGGATTCGTCTCTTCCGACATGAGTAGTCTGAATATACCGTCGACGAGATCGGAGACGTAGCAAAAGCTTCTCGTCTGCGATCCGTCGCCGAAGACCGTGAGGTCTTCGCCCAGGAGTGCCTGTTTCATGAAGGTCGGCAATGCTCTTCCGTCGTTGAGCCGCATTCTGGGTCCGTAGGTATTAAAGATACGGACGATCCTCGTATCGACGCCATGAAACCGGTGATACGCCATGGTCATCGCCTCCGCAAACCGTTTCGCTTCGTCGTAGACGCCCCGCGTTCCGATCGGGTTGACGTTCCCCCAATAATCTTCTTTTTGAGGATGTGTGAGCGGATCGCCGTATACCTCCGAAGTCGATGCCAGGAGGAAGCGGGACTGCTTATCCTTGGCCAGACCGAGCGTTTTGTGCGTGCCGAGCGAGCCGACTTTGAGGGTCTGGATAGGAAGTTTCAGGTAGTCGATCGGGCTTGCCGGAGAGGCGAAGTGGAGGATGTAATCGACGGGCCCTTCGACGTAGATGTAGTCCGTCACATTGTACTTGATGAATCGAAAATCGTCGTTCCCGAGCAGATGGGTTATATTATCCATACTGCCGGTGAGGAGGTTGTCGATGCAGACGACAGCATGACCTTCGGCTATGAGCCTGTCACACAAATGAGACCCGAGGAATCCTGCTCCTCCCGTTACGACGGTTGTCGGTTTCTTGGCCATGTATATTCCGGTTGTGAATGGTAAAAACTGATATGTTTGATCAATATCGTAAGAACGGAATCGAAAATCAAACACGGGGGCGGGCTCTGAGGGACTGGGGAGTTTGGAGACAGGGGGCAGGAGACACAAGGCAGGAGTCAGGAGACAGAATTCTGAAGGCAGAAGATAGGAGTCAGGAGACAGGAGACAGGGTTCAGAAGACAGAAGACTGTAGGCAGAAGATAGGAGTCAGGAGACAGGAGACAGAAGTCCGTTCAGGTCGATACCAGGAAACTACAAATCAAAAATGAAAAAACTCAAGTATGCATTCAGCTCGTCCCCGACGTGGGGAGGTGTCGCTTGAGTGCGATTCTGAACAGAAGCGTCGTGAGAATCAGTCCGACCGTTGCGGCGATCACCTGCGCCCAGGCAACTCCGATGATCCCCCAGGACTGAAGAAGCGCATAGGCGAGAAACAGCGACAAGGGAGTCGTGATCAGCACGACAATAAGATTATACTTCATATATCCCATGCCCAGCAGAGCTACTCCGGTAACCGCGAAGCATGACCAGAGTACGTAACGCATGAGAAGGACCGGGAGGAAATCGAGCGCCGGGAGATATGCGGGTCCGTAGAAATATGAAATCAAAAGATACGCCACGGCGTATAAACATACCGCGGCGACAACGCTCAGCCCCGCCATTTTCAACTGGGTATGCAGCACCGTCTTCCCCATCCATTCGCGATCGCCGGCGCGTTCGCTGAAGTAAGGCGTCGATATTGTCTGAACGGTCGCGGTAACCTGGATTGCGCCGAACATGAACAGAGACGCAAGCGCATACGATCCGATGGTATCCCTCATTTCCGAAAAATGATCCAGGATAATCATATCGCCGAATTTCCCGATCATGCTTGTCACGTTCGTCATAACTGAGTAAAATGCAAGACCGGCGAAACCCGCCGGTAGCGCCGCCGCGGGTTGCTTCAAAAATGAAAGTCCGGTCGTTTTCAAAATGGGAATCATGCCCGCGATATATGCCAGTATCGTCGCCACGATGAATCCTTCGAATCCCCATATCAGAGATGCCGCGATGATGATGGCAAATGCCTGCAGCTTGATGATAACCTGCGTGCGCGCGATAGCCTTGATTCTCTTCAGCGCCTGCAGGTACGAGAGGAATATATCCGTTCCAGCCGCGAACGGGATATGAATCGCGTAGATGCAGAGCCACAAGGCGAGGTGTGTGGACGAGGTTATAATTCCAGAAACGGCGAGGCCGACCAGCAGCGAGAGAGATATGAATGTTGTCCAGGCAGTCCGTGTGAGCGCGGCGCGCAGCAGGGATTCCTTCTCTGCATGCGGCCGGTTTTCGGAGGCCGTTTTTAGGAGAGCGGTTCCCGTCCCGCAAGCGGCAAGGACGGCGAATATGACGGCATACGATTGAATGATCCGGATCTCCCCCACGCGGACGGGATCCAGAAATTTCGCAACGATAACCAGGATTCCGAATCCCAGGAATTGCTGCAGGAAATTTGCCGAGAGAAGGTGGAAGAATCCCTTCTCGTAAACGGATCGGAGGATCATCGGGGCGCGCTGTTTTTCTTTTTATAGTGAAAGGCAAGCAGCCCGATGCCGAATATTACCACGAGCAGGTTCGTTATCAGCGTAAGCGTTTTTCCGATGGCGAAGATTCGGGGCTCGAACCGCATTTCGAGCGTATGCTCGCCGGGAGGAATGACGACGCCGCGTAAAAAGTAATTCGTCTTATGGATCTCGATCCGTTCTCCGTTCAGATAGGCGTTCCAACCCGCGGGATAGTATACCTCGCTGACAACCAGGAACTGATTCCCCTCCGATCGGACGTCCGCCGAGAGATGATGAATCCCGAAGCCCGTGATACGTGCGGAAGATTCCGGCGACGCCGGATCTATATCGATTTCCGGATCACATTCCAGGTATGCGAGTTCATGCGGATCGAATGCCGCATCGCGCATTGCATGCAAGATCGTATGCGGATCGCTCGTTTCAACTCTCCCAACAAACCAGAGGCGCGGCAGACGGTTCGTGTTCTCCATTATTTTCCTGTCTCCGTCGAAAACGGGCCGGAGATATTCCGCGTCGTAGAACCGCTCCCCCAGAACGTACTTCACATTCAGGATATTCCATATGAAAGGATTCATGATGCCGGCGATGTCGATCATATCCTGGTAGATGCGGATTTTCGCCGGATGATAACCGTATATATCCTGAATGAAGAACGATGACAATCTGTTGTCGGCAAGCGCCTGGTTGTTCTGAACCTGCATGACACGGTACAGATCGTCGTCCGTTTGCAGAAACCTGACAGCCTGTCCCGGCTCGAAGGCGCGCGCATAAGCTGCTTCGGGATGGACTTCCATCGGCCGGTACGCTACTCTCCAGACGTCGACAATGCTGACCAGTATCAGTGCGCCGGCCCAGAGTGTGCCCGGTATATTCCCGCGTAAATAGAGCGCGATCAGTCCGGCGACGATGAGAATCAGTCCAATATTAAACGAAGCGTCGGCCATCATACCGTCGTATATCCAGCCGTGGAGCTGAGGGGGTATTTGTTTGCCCGAAGCCTGGATCAAACCGATGTATGCGGATTCGAATACGCCCCGTGCGAGGAATGAGAGAATAAAGAGAGTGCCCGAGACGATGAGAATCCGTCGCAGCCAGAGCGGCAATGCCGGGCGTTTTTCGCGCCCCATATTCGCTATTCCCGACACCCCGTACGCAGCGGCGATTGCAAGCGCGACGTGCAGAAGTATCAGAATCATGCTCGGCGCTCTGAACTTGTCGAACAGCGGTAGATAATGATAGAGCAGGTCGTAAAGAACCGGAAGCGTTCTGCCGAATGAGACAAGCAGGGAAAATCCGGAGAGTACCATGAGGAACTGAATGAATGGATCGCGGCGGTAGATCGTCATGCCGACCACGGCGAAGAAAAGGAGCACGATGCCCGCGTATACGGGCGCGACCGTGAAAGGCATCTGGCCGAAGTAGGTGTTCACACGAACCGGCTGGTTTTGCGTCAGCTCCCCCCGATATGTATGTGTTCCGAAGCCGTAGAAGGAGGGGATAACGAAGGTCGTGAGCTCCTGCGGACTGAACGACCAGTTGGTCGCATAATCATAGTCGAGACCCCCGCCCGGAGTGCCGGTCGCTTCGTCGGTTTTCTCCAACGGACCGACACCCCTGATCGAGTATTGATTGTACTCATAGGTAGAGAGGTACCTGTCCGCCTGCATGAGGAACGAGAATCCGGCACATAACGCGAGGACGACCGCGGATTTTATTACAGGTGCGACGTTCTCTTTTTTTACAAGGTAACGCACCGTGAAAAACAGGTAGTAAATCGCCATGGTCATCACAGAATAATAAAGCATCTGGAGGTGCGAGCCGTGCATATGGAGTATTACGATGACGGTCAGGATATGCCAGATCTTTATGCGCGTCCGGAGCTGTTCGGCCATGAGCAGGAGGAGCGGCAGTGAAATCAGCGATCGGGCTTTTGTGAAATGTCCCTCCATCACCCAGATGATGATCCCCAGGCAGAACGAAATAGTCAGCGCGGCGAAGAGCGAGGCCGCGATATTTTTCGTTTTACCGTATGCAAGCGCATACAGTGAACAAGCGAACAGGATATGAAAGAATATAACGACGAAGACGTAATGGTCGCGGAAGATCCGCCGGATCGAATTCGTTACAAATGAAAATCCCTTCTGTATAAGATCGAACCACCGATCGCCTGAGGCCATCATGCTCGCATAGCTCGGCAACCCGCTGAAGAGGTACGGCGTCCAGAGGGGGAAAACCCCCTCGCTCTCGGCTTTCTCCACGTAGGGGCGGTAGGCGGCTGCGGATATATCGTCGCTCGATACGAAGATTTTCCCCCCGAAGAAAAGAGCATGGAAGAAAATGACGAAGGCTGCAATAAGTATTCCGGCCGCGATGAGATGTCCCGTGCGTGTCGGTATGGAAATCTCCTTTGTACGTTTCTCGCTATTCCGTTTGGATTTCTTTTTCACCATATACAATCATCCTCTGATGAGGTTCGTATAAATCGACCGGTATTTCCCGGCGATGAGCGTTTGCGTATATGTACGTTCGGTTTTTTGCCGGGCGGCCGAGCGCAGACCGGCCAGCCTGTTCCGGTCTTCGAGCATCCACCGGATACCGCTTGCAAAATCGTCGATATCGAACGGTTCTGCGATATAACCATTCTGATGATGATCTATCATGTCGGGCATGCCGCCGATCCGGAATGCGACCGTTGGAGTTCCGCATGCCATCGCCTCGATGACGGTATTGGGAAGGTTGTCTTCGGTCGACGGCGCGAGATGGAGATCCGACGCGGCATACAGCAGAGCGAGCGTCTGATCGTCATGCAGCCTGCCCATGTACCGGACGGGGAAGCCGAAATCCGGCGGTTCAAGGGGTTCGGACGATCCGAAGACGACGAGTTCAATCCCGTTATGGCCGCTTCCTGCCAGCTTCCGCAGCGCCGGCTGGAGCAGGTGAAACCCTTTCCTGCGGTCGCTGTGGGCATTTATGGCGCCGAATAAGAGGAGAGTTCTGTCTACCGGAATCCCGAGAGCATCGCGTGCCGTTGACCGATCGATATCTCTATAAAGGGTGGTATCGATGCAATACGGGATCAATTCGACCGGCTTGTCCTTCATGAGCGAGCTTTCCCGTACACATTCATAGAGCCATCGGCTCGGCGCGACGATATGCATCGGTAATCCGTACCAGTGCTTCTGCTTTCTGTTCCACACCCATCTGCTGAGGTCGTGCTCGCGGCGGGAAGATAACTGAGGGCACGCCCCGCATCGATCCTTATATTTAACGCAATCTCCGCTGTAGTGACATCCGCCCGTAAATCCCCACATATCATGGAGCGTCCAGACGATCGGTGTTTTCATTTTTTGAAATCCGGATATCGGGATGAAGCCGTTCCCTATCCAATGGACATGGACGATATCCGGCCGGACGGCCCGGATCGATTTTCCGAGACGGTACGGCAACCAGGAAGCGGACCATTGAACCCGCTTTCTTCCGGGATACATCTGGAGCGGGAGCGAGTCGATGAATGGGCGGACCAACCCGATTCCTTTCTTCAGCGGCGTCGCCGGTCCCCGCACGGTCCTGTCGGTGCTTCCCTTGACCTGCACCTCGAAAAGCGAATCCATTCCGTTGCTCAGGAGGGCTTCGTGGATCCGGTAAGCGGCGCGCCCCGCACCGTAAACGATATCGTCCGCACTGAAATGTAAAATTTTCATCGCACCGGAAACCTTCCGCGACGAATGTTGAATCTTATCATGACCGGGGTATCTCTTTCCATGCGAAAATATTTACCTGTAGATCGAATCCGAATTGCGTCCGCCGCGTTCTGAACGGGGCGGGTGAATAGAATACGGGCTGCATATGGAGACGGTATCCTGCACGGCTCAGAACGGATACGATGGAATCGATGGATTGCTTTTCTCCGATGCGCGAATGATACTCGACAAACACGAATGGAATTCGTTCGAATGCATCGCTGCAACCCGGAACGACGACAGATTCCGCCCCCTCGATATCCAATTTCAGAAAATCGACCCGTTCATCCCGAAGCAGCTGCGCAAGATCGATCGCTTCAACGGTTATCGTACCGTTCCCGCTCCTGTCTGTGAGATACCCCGCATCCGCGCCTTCGGGGTGGAATGAGAGCTGTGTATCGCTCACCCACGCGGCGGAGTTGATCAGACGAACGTCCGTATAACCGTTCCCTCGCATATTTTTTTCGAGATATGAGAACACCGCCGGATCCGGTTCAAGCGCGGTTATGCGGCACTCCGGATAGAGCTGTTTAAAGAACAATGCGCTCAGGCCTATGTTCGCTCCGGCATCGACTATATGCGGTCTATTGTCTGCAGCCGGAAATGCATAGAGCCCGTTCACGAATATGTCCCTGTATGTAAAGAGCAGCGACAGCGCATCGGGGAAATGAACGGTCCAGGAATGCAGCCGGGTTTTTCCCGGGCTTCGCCGGTTGCGGAATGTAAACCGCGACGCCATCCAGCAGAGTGTCCGGTAATTTTTTTCCCTGACCAACCGATATATATGTTTGCCGGGATCGTAGAGAAGCGGTTTAATGAGCCCTTCCATCTATCCGAGCGCTTTCCGAATTATTTCATGCAAAATATCGGCCCGGTTTGTGAACGTATGATCCCGAAGCGTCCGTTTCCGGCCGTGCGCGGAAATCTTTTCCCGTTCTTCGGGATTATCGAGCAACCACCGGACTTTTTCGCTGCATTCTTCCGGAGAAGCGTAGGTTACGACTTCATGATCGGGTTCGAAGAGCCGGGGGATGTTCTTTTTCCAGTCCGTCAGGAGGCAGGTACCCACACCCGTCGCTTCGAAGAGTCTCATATTTGAAGCGGAATTGACGGAGATATCGATGTGGCTGTTCAAGGTGACTTTGGATTTCTGCAGGGTTCGATACATTTCCAGTCCGAATACCGGTGGCTGCATAAAGGGAGCCAGCTTCCGGTTGACGGGATTCCGGGGTTTATCGCTGATGACGTCGTACCTTCCGGCTCCCGCCGCTTTTTTCAGCATTTCGTCCGGTATTCCCAAGGTACGAAATAATCTAACGGTATAATAGAGCGGATACCGGATGTATGTCTTGATCGCCTTGAGCGGCGGCGTACGATAGTTCGGCGTGAAGATCGTTATGCCCCCGGTCTCAGTCAGGTATTCGAGAAGGGTTTCCCGGGCGAGATGAAAATTACGGCTGCGGACGAGTTGTCCGATGAATGAGAAGTCGATCGATTTTTCGGCCTCTGAATCTATCCGGTCGAGTACGCGGGGATCGAACGCGTGATCGAGATGAAATGCAGGTATTCCGGTGCTGTCGAAATATTGCACGAGTTCCGGGATGCACGAGAGTACCAGGTCGTGCAGGCGGAGAACGCTAAAGTCCGCCATCGGAGCGCCGCACCATGCCATGGTGAGCTTCACCGACGGCATGTCGCGTTTGATATTTCCTATGTCGATATACCGCAAACCTGCGGGATCCTGGGTGAAGATTATATCGGGACGGAATGCCCCTATCTGCGCGGTTGCGATATCCTTCTGCCAAGTAAGTCTGTTAACCGGAACGCCGTGCTCCCGCGCCCATGCCGTCTGAAGCGGCAGCACGTTTGCGTTGACCTCCATGACATCGTAGCCGAGCGGGGTAAGCGCGTGGCTCCAGGCATCCATCCATCCGAATGAATCGTTATCCAGTCCTGCCTTTTGAACTTCGTACGATGCGCTGCGCAATGAGGGGTTGCGTGAATAGAAATACCGGATATAAGACGGGTAGAGTGTCGTGATCTTGAGGAATTTCATGATACGTCGACCTACGGAAAAATCCGAGACGGAATTGAACGGGCTTTTAAAACGTGCTACGTATATTTGTAGAACGCTCTCCTGAATAGTTGCAGCGGAATATTCAGCGTATGCAATGCGATGCGTCTGTACAAACGATGATATATATCCCGAAACAGTCGATCGCCGAAGAGTTCCGACCCCCGTTCCGCCAGTTCGAGCGCGAAACCGTACTGTTTCTCGATGAAGGCAAACACAATGGCCAGCAGGTATTCCCGCCGGCTGAAGGAATCTCCGGTCATCAAATGCAGGTAGGTCATTTCGCACCAGCAGGGTGAGTTCCTGATACCCAGCGGAAGTCTTCCACGCAGCGAGGCGTTATCGAACCGCCCGAGGAGCGACCTGTTGATTCGCTTCGTACCTTTGACGTGAAGCGAGGAGAGCCAGTATTCGGAGCCGGTCATCGCTGCCAGGACGTCCTTCACCATGTCTTCCTGACGGTAAACAGGAATGAGTCCGGGCTCAAATTCGACCGCAAGCGGAAATTTTCCGAAGCCCTCGGTTAGCCGCTGGAACAACCTGAGATCGATTCCCTGCGAATCAGATTTGAGCCAGTCGACGGAGGCGAGCTTCAGCCGGTCAACTGCCTCAACGATATCTACCGATCTTATAGTAACGATTTTCTCTACTTGAAACGCGTCGGCGAACGACCAGTTCTGTACACTCCCGGTATCCGGTTCGAGCATGCTCGAACAGAAAGGAGACTTTGTCAGGTGGAAAGGCGTCCGATCGGATGTCGTTGTACCGACGAGACTGTT
Source organism: uncultured Ignavibacteriales bacterium (assembly GCA_964495085.1). Lineage (GTDB taxonomy): Bacteria > Bacteroidota > Ignavibacteria > T3Sed10-11 > T3Sed10-11 > CAZBUK01. The sequence goes on along the minus strand of CAZBUK010000002.1, from coordinate 29,098 downwards.
GAGACGGTAGAGCTTTTTAAATCCGGAATTTCCGGCCTCCGATACGTTGAATTCGCGATCGTCGGCATCGAAGGCGACGCATACCGAGTAGGCGGCGATTTCCTTCCATTTTTTGTGAATCTCTCCGGATGCGCCTATATCGATGAGAACGGGAGGAGAGGTTTCAAATTCGGGTTCCCTGAGAATTTTGTCGATGATGTTCATATCAGGAGAAATTATCGCCCTCGATGAATCCGAGCAGGTATTGACCGTACTCGGTTTTCCTCAGTGGTTCGGCAAGTTCTCTTACCCGGTCTGCATCGATGAATCCCTTACGGTAGGCGACCTCTTCCGGGCAACCAATCTTCAATCCCTGCCGGGTTTCGATCGTCTGAATGAAGATCCCCGCCTGCATGAGCGATTCGGGTGTGCCGGTGTCGAGCCATGCCGTGCCGCGCCCGAGTATCTCGACGGTGAGCGTCCCTTTTTTCAGATACTCGTTGTTGACGTCGGTGATTTCGAGCTCTCCCCGGTCCGACGGCTTCAGGTCTCGGGCGATGGCGGATACCTGCGTGTCGTAGAAATATATTCCCGTGACCGCAAAATTCGAGCGCGGTACCGCTGGCTTCTCCTGAATGCTCACTGCCCTGCGCCTGGAGTCGAATTCCACGACACCGTACCGCTGGGGGTCTTTGACGTAGTAGCCGAATATCTTCGCCCCCTCGGTCAATTGTACTGATTTATCCAGAAGACGGACGAGTCCCTCGCTGTAGAATATATTATCGCCGAGGATCAGACAGACCGTGTCGCCGCCGATAAACGGTTCGCCGATGATGAAGGCTTCCGCGATCCCGCGCGGTTGTTGTTGAACGGCGTAGGTGAGATCGATTCCCCACCGGCGTCCGTCTCCGAGCAGTCTTTGGAACAAGGGTAGATCATGCGGCGTGGTGATGACGAGAATGTCTCTGATTCCCGCCAGCATCAGCGTCGAGAGCGGGTAGTAGATCATCGGTTTATCGTATACGGGTGTGAGCTGTTTGCTGATTGCATGCGCGATCGGATATAAGCGCGTTCCCGAGCCGCCCGCCAGGATTATGCCTTTCATATGCTCCGTCTGTATATGTCTGTTAATCGATTTATGTGCATCCCTCCCCGCGTTGCAGAATCGCGTTCAGGATACATTTGCCTGAAGTATTCGATCCGGAAAGCTCTTCGCGTTAATATGCCTTTTACCGTCATCGTATGCAAGGGTGCCTGAAAGTGCAAATGTCAACATCCTGCCTGCGGCGATTCGGGATGTCCGCATCGGTTCGTACGAACGGTACGCTCCTGAATATCGCCTCACATTTTCCTATAATAGCTCTCATCCCAGAATTTTGGAAATACAAGCGCTTTCGAGATCATCTTCCCGGTCCGGTGCAGCGACGGATGAAGCAGACAGGATCCATGGGCGGTAAACCAATAAGCCGCAACGGACGAAATTGCCGCGCCTACGCCGCCGTAAAACGGTATCAATATAAAATTCAACGCGACATTGATGATACATCCGAACAAGGTCGACAACAAATGAAGCCGGGTCCAGTTCATCGTCGTCAGAAAGGAGCTCCGCGCTACGCCGAGGTTGACGAATATGCCTCCCCAAATCAGAACGGCGAGCATCGATCCTGCAGCCGAATACTCGCTCCCGAAGAGGGACTCGATGATGTATCCTGCGACAAACGTTGCGGGGATCGCAACCGCGTAGCCGAGGAATGTCATCAGGTTATACAGACGCTGCAGCCGGGTATAAAACAGCTCCTCATTCGCCTCTTTCGCCCGGACGATGCTTGGAAACGTTGAAGAGACGATCGCCATCGGAATAAAGTACCAGACCTCCGAAAGGCGGACCGCCGCGGAATAGATACCTACCTCGGCATCGCCGACCATCTGACCGATCATCACCTGATCGATGCGCATATATATCGTTATCATGATTCCCGAGAAGAGCAGCGGCCAGCTGTCTCGCAGGAGAGATTTTGCAGTCTTCAGACTGCCGGACCAGCCCGCGATGCGCTGTCGCGTGAGATGGTACATTACCGTCAGGCCAAGAGCGGCAATGCCGAATTCGGCTAATCTTGCAAAGGCAAACGCTTCGAGCGGTGCGGCGCGAAGTATTAGATAAACCTGCGTCCCGGCGATGATCAGAAATGCGGAATTACGCGCAATGACGCTGTACTTCGACTGTACCTGCGATTGAAACCAGTAGTCTATGACGTCGAAGGCATGAAAGATGAGCGTGCCCGCGACGATCATTACCACGGTTCTCGTGAGGGGATCGTCGGGCCGGATGAGCGTGACGGCAACTCCAATGCAAACACAGGCGACAATCGCACCGGAAAGCTTCAGATAGAACGTGGTGCCGATGATGTCGTATTTTACATCGGTATTCCGGACGATCTCCCGTATGGAGATGTGTTCCAGTCCGAGGGTCGCAAACGCAGTGAACAACGCCACGAACGCAAGAGCGTAGTTTAAAATACCGAACTGTTCAGGACCGAGGTAGCGCGCTACCCAAACTGCAACGATCAACCCGATTCCCATGCGGACGACCCGGTCGGCCGTCAGCCAGACGGTATTTACGGTAATCTTCCGAAGGGTCTGATCGGCCTGGAGTTTGCCGCGGATTATACGAATGAGGTTCACGATACCGGCCGAAGTTTCAAAGATTTCCGTTCAGATACCATGCATAGGTTTTCCGGATTCCCTCTTCGAGCGGGACGCGGGCTCTCCATCCGAGGGAATTCATCCTGTTGACGTCAAGCAGCTTTTTCGGAGTACCATCCGGTTTCGACGAATCGTATCCGATGTCTCCCGTGAATCCGGTCGCGCTGCGGACCAACTCCGCCGTCTCCGAAATCCGAAGATCCGCTCCCGTGCCGACGTTGACGAATTCCCCGATTGTCGCGTAATCATGGCGTTCCATAAGGAAGAGACATGCATCCGCCAGCTCGTCCACGTAGAGAAATTCGCGGTAGGGGGATCCCGTACCCCAGAGGGTGACGCTCTCGGCGCCGATGCCGAGGTTCTGCAGCAAGCTGTCGATTCCGTCATCGCTCGATTTTCCGGTCAACCCGAATCCGACAGGGTAGCGATCGAGATCGTCGCGGATTGCCTGCCGGTTCCCCTGCCTGAGCAAATTCGCGAGATGGAATTTTCTGATGAGGGCGGGCAGGACATGCGCCGTCTCCAGATTGAAATTATCATGCGGTCCGTAAATGTTTGTCGGCATCGCGGAGATATAATTCGTTCCATGTTGCTCATGGTAGTACCTGCACAGCTTGATTGCCGCGATCTTTGCAATGGCATACGGTTCGTTCGTCGGCTCGAGCGGACCCGTGAGGAGATACTCCTCCTTTAAGGGCTGCGGTGCGAGTTTCGGATAAATGCAGGAAGAACCGAGGTTCAGTAACTTCACGACGCCGGTCCGGTATGCGGATTCGATCACGTGCAGAGCTATGGAAAGATTGCGGGAGATAAAGTCGGCTTTGTAGGTATTGTTTGCCAGAATGCCGCCGACCTTCGCCGCGGCGAGAAATACGTATTCCGGTTTCTCGCTCTGAAAAAAGCTCTCCACATCTGATTGTACAGAAAGATCCAACTCGGCACGGGTGCGCAGCAATAGATTACCGTAGCCTTCGCTCCGCAGCTTGCGAACAATGGCGGAACCGACGAGTCCCCGATGACCCGCAACGAATATTTTTGCAGATTTATCCAATTTCATTCCTGATTTGTAAATGTGAAGAGAAGCTGTGGGCGGTCCAGGTAAGACCCTTCTTTTTGAGCGCCGACTGTCCCTCGCCCGGCGGCTGCAATCCGGCGCTCAGGAGATCGTAGTCGACCATGATCCTTACCAGTTCCTCAAAGGTGAAGCGCGGCTCCCAACCGAGTTGTTTTTTCGCTTTGGATATGTCGGCGAGCAGAATATCCACTTCCGTCGGACGAAAATATCCGGGGTCGGTGGCGGAGACGACCTGACCCGGCTTTAATACGCGTTCCCATTTCTTGTCGCAGCTTTTAACAACGCCTTTTCTGTTTGAGTCATCCCCCTGCCATTCCAGCTCGACTCCGGCGTAACGGAAAGCCAGTTCCAGAAATTCACCGACGGAATGGGTTGCTCCGGTGCCGACGACGTAGTCGTCAGGTTTATCCTGCTGCAGCATCAGCCACATCATTTCGATGTATTCAGGGGCGAAGCCCCAGTCGCGCTTGGCTTTCATGTTTCCGAGAAATACCGTTTGCTGTTTTCCTCCGAGTATGTTCGCGACGGCCCTGGTGATTTTCCGGGTGACGAATGTTTCGCCGCGGCGGGGACTTTCATGATTGAACAATATTCCGTTACACGCGAATAAGTTGTATGCTTCCCGGTAGTTCACCGTGATCCAGTAACCGTAGACCTTGGCGGCGGCATACGGACTGCGGGGTTCGAACGGCGTCCCTTCATGCTGGGGAGGCGGTGCCCCTCCGAACATCTCCGACGAAGATGCCTGGTAGAACTTCGCCTGGATCCCGCTTCTCCTGATCGCTTCAAGCAGGCGGGTTGTTCCGATGCCTGTAATATTCCCCGTGTACTCCGGCATATCGAACGAGACGCGGACATGGCTCTGGGCGCCGAGATGGTAAACCTCGTCCGGTTTTATATTGTACATGATCTCGGTTACCAGTCCTGCATCGGACAGATCGCCGTAGTGCAGGTACATATTCGCACCCGGTTCGTGCCGGTCCACATAGATATGCTCGATGCGGTGCGTGTTGAACGTGCTCGCACGGCGTATGATCCCATGCACCTCGTATCCCTTATGCAGTAGCAGCTCGGTGAGGTAGGATCCGTCCTGTCCGGTGATGCCTGTGATGAGCGCTTTTTTCATAGTATTCTCAACCCCCAAGTGAATGCCCGAAAAGTAATGTAAAGATGATTGAAAAAATTCGGTACTATGCCGAAATGATGCTGGAGCACCGAGTATCTTTCAAGCAGCGATTTCATATGATGTTTTTTCGACATGCCCCCTTCGAGGTATTTCGAAAGGACCGACCGGGTGTGCACGATACGCACGCTCCGCCTGAGGCAGTTGATAACCCAATCGATATCGCTGCTGAACCGGTATTTCTCACGAAAGTACGGCGCCTTGCTTCTTCTCATAATGAAGGATTGATGGCAGACCGCCATACCGCGGGCCATATGACGCCAGGTCAACGATTCCGGCAAGCGGTGCGGTGTGACAACGCTCCTGAGCCCGATATTCTCTCCCGATCCGGAAATATACATTGCATCGCCGTAATAGACATCCCCGTCAGCGGGAATCAATTCGGTTAAACGCTCGAGGGTATTCTCATCGAATACTTCGTCGCCCGCATTGATGAACCAGAGGTACGATCCCCTCGCCATCTTAATACCTTTGTTCATTGCGTGGTAGATTCCGCGGTCCGGTTCGCTGATCCACGACGTCCGGACATCCGCGGAGCGTCTGATAAGGTCGACCGTCCCGTCATCCGAGGCTCCGTCGACGATGACATGTTCGTAATCGCGATACGTCTGGCTCTGTACGCTCCGTATGGTTTTTTCGAGCAGTTCACTTCCGTTTCGGACAACGGTGATGATGCTGAGCAGTGGAGGATGTGAGCTCATACGCAGCAGATCATTTCCTGATGATACTTCGTACCGCTTCCCGTATCATTCCCCAACCGTATGCCGCCACCTGCAGCGAGAACGAGACAGGTATCAGCGGCATTACGGCGAGACTTCTCGACCGGAATCCGCCGTGCAGGGAGAGTACGATGAGACCGAGGAGCGAGACGAAGGCGATGATCGTCGTGATATATCTGACCGCTCCGCTGTACAGTGAAGCGATGAGCAGGGTTGCGGCCAGGAGCAGTAATGCCGATGGAACCATGTGAAGCGGCTCGAGCATTTTCGGGTCGATACGTGCGAGCTGGAGCCGCGCACGTCCCATCTTGAAGACCTGTCTGACGAATGAACTCGGATCTGACCGGCGTTTATGATATACGAAGGCTTCCGGGAGATAGGCCACGCGTGCGCCTGATTCGAGTATACGATGGCTGAACTCGATATCTTCGCCGTAATGATAGATGGATCCGAATCCGCCGATCTCCTCGTATATGCCTCGTTTAAATCCCATATTGAAACTTCTGGGATAATACCGGGCGAACTGCATCCCGGCAGAGCCCCGTAATCCGCCGGTGGTGAAGAACGAAGTCAACGTATAATTGACCGCTTTATCCCAAGCAGAAAAATCGGCGGCCGATCTGTCCGGCCCGCCGAATGCGTCGATGGGCTCGTTCAGAAATGCATCATGCACTTTCCGGAGATAATCCTCGGGTAACATGCAGTCTGAATCGATAAACAGGAGGATGTCGCCGGTGGATCTTTCCATACCGAGGTTCCTCGCTTTCCCCGGACCTTTATTCTGCTGGAAAAAATATTTAATCCGGAACCGGAATTGGTACGAGGCGTTTTGTATGAACCGGATCGTGCCGTCGGTCGATCCGTCGTCTACGATGATGACCTCGAATTGCGAAGGGGGCAGGGTTTGAATCCCTAAACTCTTGAGCAGCTCCTGTAGTTCATCTTTCCTGTTGTAGGCTGCGATGATGACCGAAATCTTCATCCCCTCATTCCAAAATCTCGCGGACCGAATAATCGTCCTCGATGTTGTGGGAGCGGGTGATCATTTCACCCAGGAGTCCGATGGCGATGAATTGGACGCCGACGATGATCAGGAGAAATCCCGCGAGCAGGAGGGGACGATTACTCAGCGTTATCTGACCGAGGAACCACCGGACGGTGAGATACGCGTCTATCACAAAACCGGTCAGGAGACTGAGCAGTCCTATTGTTCCGAAAAGATGAAGAGGACGCGCGGCATACCTCGTGGTGAAAAGTACCGTCAGGAAATCCAGAAAACCCTTAAAGAAACGTCCGATGCCGAACTTCGTCCTCCCGAATTTCCGGGGCCGGTGGTTGACAGTTTTTTCACCTACGCGAAATCCCTGCCAATGAGCGAGTACGGGAAGGAACCGATGCAGCTCGCCGTATACTTTGAGATTCTTCGCGGCCTCCGCACGATATGCCTTCAATCCGCAGTTGAAATCGTGTATCCTGATCCCCGTTACCACCCGGACGACGGTGTTGAATAATTTCGAGGGGATAATTTTGGCCAACGGATCTTTTCGCTTCCGCTTCCATCCGGATATAACATCGAAGCCCTTCTTGATCTCTCTTACCAGATGAGGAATTTCAGTCGGATCGTCCTGAAGGTCTCCGTCCATGGTGATGATGATACTCCCCTGTGCCCGCTTGAATCCCATTGCGAGGGCTGCGCTTTTTCCGAAATTTCTCCTGAACCGGACTATTTTAATTCGTTTGTTCGACCTGTAGATCTCGCGAAGAATTTGAAACGACTTATCCGTACTCCCGTCATCGACAAAGACGATTTCATACGGGACCCCCATTCCACCGAGAACCGAACGCAACTCGTTGTTGAGCTCCGTTATCGACCCTTCCTCATTATAGAGCGGAATCACCACGGAAACGGCGGGTGTTCGCTGATCCGCAGGCTGCTGGGGTTGACGTGAGGAGTCTGTTTCCTGTACTCCCTGGGGAGGGCGTCTCCTGCGCCTGAATGGTCGTTTCGGTTTGGAATCTTCTCGTTCTTCTGCCATACAAAGTCAATTGAATATAGAAGGAATAGACAAGAAAAAGTACGATATTCGGCTGTAAAATGCAATCAGATCAAGTTGTATAAGTTTAATGTTCTTTATATCTTAATAACTTATGTAATTTCGGAACGCAAGGTATTCCCCGGGGCTCACGGCCCGGATTCTTCCCCGGAACGTCTCGCATGAACGCGAACTTCCGGCGGCAAAGATGATCGCCGGATATCCGGAGTGTTGAGCAAGCCCGACTCGTTGTTCTCCCGGATATGACGGGTTTTAACAAGGAGATCGGGAGTCATCCAGGGCGGCATGCCGACGTGTTTTAATCGTTTTGTATATCCATTCCGGACCCGGCCGGACAGTCGTGAAAGCTATGATGAAACAGATACTGAAAAAATTCTTGTTTTGGGGAATATTGCTTGCCGCCCCAATCACATTTGTATCGCTTGTTTTATTCTATTTTAATGCCTCGTTGACCTCCGACCGGGTTATATTCATTTTTAAACCGGTATTCGAGACGCTCAGCGGCCGGATTGTACTCATCGAGCAAGCCGAGATTCACATAGGTTTTAAGACACGCGCGGAATTCAGTAATGTCCGGTTTCTGAATGCCGGATCGGCGGAAGCCGGGATGTCTCCGCAGCCCGAGGCCACCATCGCCAGACTATTCATACAGGCAGGGACATTCTCCTTATTTGCCGGATCACCGGAGGTCGATTCACTCGTTGTCGAAGGGTTCTCCGGAAAGATCGGGAGCGACTGGCTGAGCGGAACGACATCGCTTGAATGGCGAACGGGCGACAGGTCGTCAGATGACGATGGAAGTATGATGACCCTGCAGATAGATAAAAGCGATCTGCGGATTAAATGTTTTTCCGTGCGCGAATCCGAATTTATCTACGACAACGATTCGCTCGGATTCTCTCTCCATATCGACGAGTACAGCCAGGATCTGCGCATCGATGCGGTCGCTTTGATGAATCTTTTGCTCGTACACGGTTCGGTCAGCGGAACCGTCAGGAGTCGCACAGACGATACCCGATGCCGGTTCTCACTGTACGGGAGAATACAGAAAAATTTCGACGACGGAGCAGTTTACCTCCGGGGAGGGGTTCTGACCCTCGACGGCGAGTCGTATCCATTCACCGCAGTCATGCAGACTGAGCAGACTATCGATCGTTTACGGATTTTCTTTGAAGCGGAGCGTGAACACGTGACCGAAGCCATCGGACTTCTCCCGCCGGAAATCCGATCATGGCTTTTCGGAGAGAACGAGAAAGCGCAGATCCGGACCGAATTGATCTATGCAAGCGGCAATTGAACCGAAGAAAACTCTCGGACAACATTTTCTGCGGGACAGGAATATCGCCCTGAAGATCATCGGCATCTTCGATCCTGCCCCGACCGACCACGTGCTGGAGATCGGACCGGGAACGGGAGCTTTGACTTCACACCTCGCGGGCGCCTGCGGACGACTTATCCTTGTCGAGAAAGATTCGCGCTTAGCCGGACTTCTCCGGCGCACCTACGGTACGGCAATGCAGGTTTCGGTGATCGAGGCGGATTTTTTAAAATCGGATCTGCCATTTATCGCGGACGGCGGGCGCTTACGGATAATCGGCAGCCTTCCGTATTATATAACGACCCCGATCCTGCTCTACATTCTCGATCGCATGGATTCGGTTCGGGACATGCTCTTCGTTGTCCAGCTCGAAGCTGCACGGCGTATCATAGCCGCGCCGGGGGACGATGATTACGGCGTGCTTTCCGTATTGATGCAAACGTGGACGCGCTGCGAAATTCTGTTCAGGATTCCGCCGTCGGTCTTTTTTCCGGAACCGTCGGTTCAGTCGGCGGCTGTCCGGGCGGTTCTCAGGCGGGACGGGGGAGAGATCGTAGATAAACTTCTGTATCGGAAGATCGTGAAAGAAACGTTCGGAAAACGGAGAAAGATGCTCAGAGCGAGCCTGCGATCGGTCTTTCCGGATGTCAGGATTCCGGATTCCGTAGCCGGTATCGACCTTCGGCGCCGTCCGGAATCGTTGTCGGTCGCCGAGTTCATAACACTATCCAACGGACTCAACGAGGTGATCCATTACACAGGAACGTAACCATACCGAAAATCCCGAAGTGAAGGTTCACACGACGGCGCAGAGCGGCGAGGGAGTAGAACGGACCCTGGAAATCGACGAGGAATTGCTGGCGGAAATCAGGGAACTGATATCCGACCGGGCTACCGCCACGATAGCAAATATCCTGACCGATCTACATGCGCCCGATATAGCGGATATCATCGATCATATCGAGCCGGACTACAGACTGACGATCTTCGAGCTTCTTGACAGCGAGCTTGCGAGCGAAGTCCTTCTTGAACTCGACGAATCGGTACGCGAAGACCTGCTCGAACGATTGAGCCATCTCCGTTTGCGGAGCATTGTAGATGAGATGGACTCCGACGATGCCGCGGACGTCGTCGGCGAACTTCCCAGCGACGTCGCCGAACGGGTGCTCGACGATATCGATGAAGAGGATTCTGCAACCCTCAAGGAGCTGCTCCGCTATCCCACCGACAGCGCCGGCGGTATCATGGCGACCGAATTCGTCTCGGTCAGGGAGAAGGATACGGTTCAACAGGCAATTCGCAAAGTACGCAAGCTCGCGAAAGAGATCGGCGAGTTTTATAGCGTCTACGTCGTCGACGACTCGAACATTCTGAAGGGCATCATCCCGATAAAGGATCTGGTGATTCACAACCCCCGGCGCAGGGTGCACAAAGTCATGGAAACCGACTTTCACTCGGTCGACGTGCTGATGGACCAGGAAGAGGTCGCGAACATCATGAAAAAGTACGATCTCATATCCGTTCCGGTCGTCAACAGCAAGGGAGAGATGCTCGGAAAGGTCACGATCGACGATATCGTCGATGTTATTCATGAGGAGGCGGAGGAGGATATACAAAAATTCGCGGGTATCAGCGGCATGGAGCTCGTCAGCCATGGCGTATGGGATATCTCAAAGCGCCGCATGCCCTGGCTCGCACTTGCATTCCTCGGCCAATTGTTTTCAGCCGCCATCCTGAGCACGTTCCACGCATCTATCGAACAGATCATCGCTTCGGCTTTCTTCATTCCGATCATCATGGCGATGGCGGGAAACGCCGGAATTCAATCGTCTGCGGTCGTTATACGCGGTCTTGCCACCGAGGAGATCTGGGAGGGAATGCTGTTTCGGAGAGTGCTCAAGGAAACGGGCGTGGCTATGATTAACGGTCTGGTGTTTGCGCTCCTCATTTTCGGTGTCGGCTGGTTCTGGATCCACGACGCGATATTCGGCGCAGTGCTCGGACTTTCCCTGCTTATCGTCATAATTACTGCAACCGTCGTGGGAGCCGCCATCCCCTTTATCCTTACCAGATTTCACATCGATCCCGCGGTCGCCACCGGTCCGTTCATTACGACAAGCAACGATGCAATCGGTCTGCTGATCTATTTCGGAATCTTGAGCGCGCTGTATCTGTAAATACACTTCGGCGGCGGTTATGCTGCGTAATGTATACGCCTACTAAGAAAGTCGAATCTCACGACCATAATACGGGTACGGGAAGGGGGAGGAATTTTTCACCGAACGGAATAACCGACTCACCCGTATACAGTACTATTCCCCAATTTCCCATCTACCGAATCTGCGACGTAGCGAAGTCCTTTGAAGTCTTCGTGAGAATCAGTCGCCGAAGCTTTGATTTTGATTCCTATCACGCTGCCGCGCCTATCTTCGCTGGATGAAAATCAACCACTTAATGGATGAATATCATCCACTCAAAATAGCTAAAATGCCGTTATTGACGTTATTTTTGGATATTTTGAAACAGCGGCGTGTCGACTACTTTTTCTTCTCCTGCTCATACATATAACCGATCGCGCGCAGGGCTTCGATCCTTTTCTTGACGGGAGGGTGTGTCGCAAACAGATTCGCGATGAATCCTACCTGCTGCTCGCGTTTGAGATTGAACGGATCGGCAATACAGAGATGGGCGGTATTCCGGTTGATCGCTGTCGGAGTGACCAACGAACCGCTGATTTTGTGAAGTGCACTGATGAGTCCCTGGGGATTGCGCGTCAACTCTGCTGCGGTTGCATCCGCAAGATATTCGCGGCGCCGCGAAACCATCATCGCCATGACATTGGCAACGATCGGAGCAAGTATAATCCCGATGATCCACACAACGAGTAGAACAATAGCGACCGGTCCGCTTCCTCCTCCACCTCTGCCCGAACTCCCTCCGGATCTCCGCCCCCCGCCGAACCACATCGCGCGCCGCGACATTGCTGCGAGCAGCACGATCGACCCGACGAGCGCGGCAACGATGGTCATAAGGCGAATGTCGTAGTTTCTGATGTGTGCGAATTCATGCGCAACGACCCCCTGGAGTTCATCGCGATTGAGTGTCTGCAACAATCCCTCAGTAACGGCGACGTATCCGTCGGACGGATTTTTCCCCGTCGCGAAGGCATTCGGCGCCTTGTCGGGGATGATGAACATCTTCGGCTTCGGCAGCCCCGAAGCGATCGTCATTTCCTCGACGACGTTGATGAACTGCCGGTGGGAAGGATTGTTCGGATCCGCCGGGTAGGCTCCCGTCGACCGGATCACCGACTGCGCACCGCCGCTGTAGCTCCAGAGGGCAGTACCGGCGCCGAGCGCAAGCGCGACGAGCGTGCCGAGGGGGAAAAAATCGATCATGATCATATCGAATCCGAAACCGAGAAGTCCCAGGAAGGCGATGAAACCGATCATGACGACAACAGTCATTCTCCGGTTATGGCGCTGCTGTTCGTACAGATTTCTTTTTCTACTGTAAAATCCCATTTGTATCGGTCGAGAGATATAGTAAGACGGATGCATGCCGGCAGGCCGGCGCCGGCATTTTTCGGATACGTGCGGAATGCATTATTTCCTGAGAGACAGATCGACCTTCGGTACCTCACGTTCGGTGAGGACAGTTATCTCGAACAGCTCCGCTGTCTTGAAGTTAAACATCGAGGCGACGATATTACCCGGAAATACCTGCTGTATCGTGTTAAACCTGGTTGCAATGTCGTTGTAGAATTGCCGCGCAAACGCGATTTTATTCTCGGTGCTGGTGAGTTCTTCCTGCAGCTGCTTCACGTTCTCATTCGACCGGAGCGTCGGGTAGTTCTCGACCAGTGCAAAGAGTTTGGACAGCGCGCCGGTCAGCATGTTTTCTTTGGCGGCGGCATCTGCGACACCGGTCGGATTCAGCGCGGCATTCCGGGCCTTGATCACGCTTTCCAGCGTCTCTTTCTCGAATTCCATCTGCCCCTTGACCGTGTTGACCAGATTCGGTATCAGATCGTGGCGGCGTTTCAACTGCACATCAATCTGTTTCCAGCCGTTCTCGGTCTGGTTCCGCAGACGGATCAATCCGTTATATTTCGATACGATCCATAGGATGAAAACGGCAAGTACGGCGATGATGATGATTAATTCCATCGGTATGCTCCATGAGATTTAAAGATGATTTAAAATATCATTCATTTTCGGCAAATGCAACGGTCGACCGGATTAATGAGTGGTGTGACGCCTCATACGATCAGATCAACCATCCCTTGATTGGACGGGCGCCGAACCCGGAATCTGAAGCTGTCGCGGGTTACGGATAAGTGGATTTGATGTGTTACGAGAGGTAGCGGAATAATTCCGGCAGGTGCCGCTGCGGAAAGCAGGCGTCCGTATCAATACTCCGAACGACCGGCTGCGGCAACCCCCTCAGTCCGATAAAGCAGCCGGTCACCCGGAGTTGTGTCTGAAACCGCAAGCGCTCAGATGCGTATGACCTCGCGGTGAATCCGGATATCCTTGAGCATGTCGTCGGGCGCCTCGAATCTGAATTCTTGAAGAAAGTTATCCGGGAATTCGATTTTAAAATCCTTGAAATGTTCACGCAGGCCGTCGAGCTCGATACGAAGCTCGTCGAGATGCGGCCGAAGGTTTTTCAGCTCGCCACGCAGTCTCTCACGGTCTTCGGGAGTAAAGATAAATACGTCGCCGTCGAAATCCTCCGTTCCATGCCGCCAGCCGTCGTAGGAATACGGTTTCTCCTCGAATTCCAGCGTCAGGCTCGTTCTCGAACGGTTGCGCATCACGACAACATTCGCCCGATCGCCGCTGTCGTATCCGCTAAGAGCCCTCCGAAGCTCCCGTACCGATGCGATTTCCGTAGTATCGACCGAAAGGATGACATCACCGGCTTTAAACCCCGCCCGTTGTGCCGGCGATTCTTCGACAACCTCTTCGATAAGTACGCCTTTCCCCTCGGGAACCTGAAAGTATTCTCCAAGCTGCGGATTGAGATTTATCAGCTTCAATCCTATTCTGCCCGATCGGCTGCTCCATGCCATCGGTTTCGGCGGAGTGGGCGGACGTGGTATGCTCATCGCGGTCCTCCGCGACCGTTCGCGCAAGGTAACCTGCATATCGATTTTCCTCCCCTTCCGGTCGGCAATGAGTTTAACCGGCTCTCCCGATTTTGCCTTTCGAACAGCTGTCAACAATCCGTCCGCGTCGTAAATTTTTCTGTTGTTGAATTCGATAATGACATCGCCCCCCCGTAGGCCGGCGGAGTCGGCGGGACTCTCCTTGATCACTTCCGTTACATACGCTCCTTCCCGTACCGAGAGATTCTCGGCGGAGAGGAGTTCATCCGTTACATCCTGTATGGATACGCCGAGCCATGGGTGGCCGCCGTGTGCGACGACTATGTGCTTCTCTCGCTTGACTTCCTGCATAGCCTGCAGACCGAAGCTCCCGGCAAACAGCAACAGGCAGATATACATCATGGTAGCGGAATGTTTCATAACGCGTTCCTCCTCATTTAGGTCGGTTCAGTTTACCGGCTTAGACGCAGACGAGATAAGTGATGTTCCGATTCAGGGACGTGGAAGAAAAATTTGGGACGAATGTACGGCGGCCTGAGAAGACCCTATGTAACCGAGTATTGGAAAGAACCCGTTATTTTTGTAATATTGTACAATTCATCGTCCCTCTACTCACCCTGGACATTCGTGACATCTGCGAAATCATTCAATCGTACGCCGTTTCCATTCGGTCGCACATTGCATGCAGCCTCCGGTGCGAACCTACCGAATTTAAAGCGATAATCAGGCATATCCCTCGGAAAAGGTTGTTTATGCGCCGCATACCCTATCTCAGATCGTTCGATCTCGCCAATATTACATTTCTCGTCTTAATCTCAGTTATCAGTCTCGTATGTATGAACCGGATTCCCGAATGGCGATGGATCGTACCGATAAACACCCTCCTTATCCTGTTCATTTTTTTCATAGCGCGTAGGTTTTCTGCAGCACCGAAGTCATCTCCGCTGCGATGGCTGCGCGATTGGTATACAGTGGCCGTTATCGTCTGGGTATTCAAGGCGATCTACTTTATGGTATTTCCGATCAGAGGGGTAGATTATGACGGGATATTGATCGATATCGATCTCTGGCTCTTCGGAGTGAATCCGACGGAATGGATGGCTCAATTCGCGCATCCCGTATTAACGGAGATACTTCAAATAGTCTACGCCTCGTATTACTTTCTGTTCCTGGTGACGGGTTACGAACTGTACCGGAATGGTAGAATGCGCGAGTTCTATTATCTTATGTTTCTGGTCGCCTACGGATTCTATCTGTCGTACCTTGGATATTTTGCGGTGCCTGCGATCGGTCCGCGCTTTACCATTCACGATTATCACACGATGCATGAAACGCTTCCGGGAATCTATTTCACCGATACGATCCGATATTTGCTTGATGCTGGAGAATCCATCCCGTACGGAGTTCCCAACCCTGAGGATTATGTGCAGCGCGATGTATTTCCCAGCGGCCATACCCAATTAACGCTTGTGCTCATGTATGCGGTGGTTTTATATCGAATGCGCATTCGCACGTTCATTCTCATCGTGGGAAGTCTGCTTATTTTTTCCACGGTCTATCTTTGGTACCACTACGTTATCGACATCATCGCAGGGGTCTTCTTTTGCTGGTTGACGATTTACTCCGGAAGGTATCTTCACGGGTGGTGGGAGACCAAACGGGAGAGTTCGCAGCGGTGACACTCTCCGCCGCGGGAGAGATCCTGGTCCGAACTCTGGTGAGAGGGTTGATGATGCGGGTAGTAATCCGGAGATGGCGCGCGGCTGTGTTGCGAACGGAAAAAGAATGGTTTTCCCGTAAGGGGAAATTATCGCGGATCCTCGGCCGAGTGTTCCATACTCCTGATCTTCATCGCGAGGGCAACGATCAGAATCACGATGAACACGAGAGATATACCCAACCCGATCCGTCTGAACTGCCATTCGTCGAGAGCGGCTACGCCGGCCTGATGCGCCGTTTCGACGATGGTCATCGCTTCGGTCAGCTCCTCCTCGACCGGACCCGATTCAAATTGGTGGATTTTGATGCGCGCCCGGATGAGGTGGTCCCTGACCTCCGTCAGACTGAATTGAGCTGGAGCAACTCCCATTCCCAATTGTTCCGCCTCTTTCAGCAGCGATTCCGTTCGCTGCAGACTTGATTTCAGATCGTCGAACATGCCGCGTACCGTATCTACGTACTGAAAACAAGGGTCGTCGGGCATGTGGCAGGTCATGCATACCGAGCCCGGTTCGTTGCTCAGCATATTTTCGCTCGGTGCGGGAATTTCGTGATATCCGTGGCAAGTGACGCACCCCGGCATATCCATCATTTGAAAAATCTCATGGTGAGTGCTCATCACGAAATATTCGTCATGCTGTGCATGGCACTGTCCGCAGACATGATGCACCGCGGCAACGTTCGGCGGTACCGCTCCATGATTTCCATGACATGTATTGCAGGTGGGGGCTGTGATGTCTCCTTCCTCGAAGATACGTCTGCCGTGTTCGCTCCTCCGGAATGCATCGAGCTGGTTCGTAGGAATCGGATAGGAAGCCATATAAGTTGCATCGGCATGGCAGGATCCGCACCGTTCGGGGATATTTGTCGGAAATACGGGGGACCTGGGATCCCCCGAACGGCGAATGCCATGAGCGCCATGGCAGCTTGCGCACGTTGCGACATGCAGATCCCCCTCGCTCAGCAGTTTACCGTGATAGCTCGTTCGATAGAGACGCAGCTGGTCGGTAGGAAGACGGGGGTTATACTGCCGCATATACTCGATGTTGCTGTGACATTCTCCGCACAGAGCCGGTATATCGGCCGTCGAGGGGATGCCGCGATATCCGTATTGACGGCTCTTGGAGGTAAGCTCATCCTGGTGATTCCCCCCATGGCAATGGTGGCAAGAAAAACCGGCGCGCGCATGAATATCGACCGGACGTCCGTCCTCGTGTTCGGTAAACAGCTTGACCGGATCCGCCAGGTGAGGATCTTCCGTTGCGAGGTGGCAGTCGATGCACACGGAACCGGATTGGGAGAACAGGGGCGCGGCATAAAGAAGCTGCGCGATGGCGATCGCGGCCGCGGCGAAGTACAGCTGAGGCGTATGCATATTTATTCGAGTACTCCCCAGAGGGTCATGAATACGATAAATACGATGGCAACGATCCCGAGACGGAACAACAGGTTGTTCTTTTCTTCCCTGTCCGCTTTTAAATCGAAGAAGGGTATGAAAAACAGCGCGATCGCTGCCGCTCCGAAAAGCAGAGCCCCGAGCGTATCGCCCGCTATGGGTCCGATATATGCCGGTAGCAGTTTAAGTGTCTGGAAGGTGAAGAGAAAATACCATTCCGGTTTGATACCCACGGGAGCCGGAGCGAAGGGATCGGCTTTCTCTCCGAGTTCCCACGGAAATAAGGCCGCCAATGCCGCGAGCACGCCCAGAGCAACGAGCCATCCGATGATATCCCGCATCACAAATTGCGGAAAGAATTTCATTGTACCCCTGGAACGGAGTCCGATGGGCTCGCTCATTCCATGCGCCTGCACGAGGTAGAGATGCACGGCGATGAAGAGCAGGAATGCCCCCGGCAGCACCCATACATGAATTGCGAAAAACCGGTTCAACGTCGCTCCGGTGATCTCGGTCCCTCCGCGGAGCAGCATCAGCATCCACTCACCGATGAATGGGACCGATCCCGCCATCTCCGTTCCGACCGCCGTCGCAAAATACGCGAGCTTGTTCCAGGGGAGCAGGTAGCCGGTAAAGCCGAATGCCAATGAGAGATAGAGTAGGAAAACGCCCGATATCCACGTTACCTCTCGGGGTTTCCGGTATGCTCTGAGGAAGAACACACTGACCAGGTGCAGCGCGATAACGGCAACCAGGATGTTGGCGGACCAGCTGTGCACCGACCGGATAAGCCACCCGAAACTGACCTCGGTCATGATATACTGAACGCTCTCGAAAGCTTCATCCGCAGTCGGCTTATAATAGAACAGGAGCATGATTCCGGTGATGAACTGGACGACGAAGAGGAACAACGCCATGCCCCCCATATAGTACCAGATGGTATGTTTATGAATGGGGACGGTTTTCTTACCAAGTACTTCTTTGACCGCGTCCCAATGGAGACGTTCCCGAAGCCAAGTTGATGTCGGATTGCTCATATTTTTATCTGCCCCGGTAGTGCGTGCCTTTCAGGAGAACTGTTCAGGTGCGCGAGACAAATACTCTGTCGCCGACCACCTGTGTACGATAGATTTCCAGCGGCCGCGGTGGCGGTCCGGATATGTTTTTTCCGGTCAGGTCGAACAATCCGTTGTGACACGCACACCAGATCATCCTCTTATCGTCGCGGTATTGCACGATACAGTCGAGATGCGTACACGTTGCGGCAAATGCGCGGAACTCCGTCTCCGAAACGCGGATGAGCAGACCCGGACGTGAGCCGAATTTAAATATTTTCCATCCCTGTACGGGTAAATCTCCGAGCGATGCGGCTTCTACCGTGGTTGCCGTTTCTTCCGGAGTTCTCGGAGGAAGAAAAAATCTGACGATGGGGTATACGATACTGCTCAACGATAACGTCCCCGAAATCCCCAGCAGCCAGTTGCTGAACGTTCGGCGATTCATAAGCAGACGAAAGTTTGTAGGATGGGTCTACAACGAGTTAGGCGGATCGTGAACCGATGCATTGACCGGTTGCGGGTAAAATAATAAATCATTCTTCAATTACCAAATTTAATTAGCCATCCGGACTCGGCGCTCCTCCTCCGGCCGGTTTTGTGTCCGTCGTCCCGATACGGGCTGCTGCCGACCTATTCAGTCTTAATCGCATGAAATAGTTATATTGGACTATTCGATGAATAATAATATGCAGGATAAGCAAAGCCCGGTTTTCCCGAACGTACACAGGCGGCTCTTCGGACTCTTCAGCCCACAGAGATCGCTCCTCTTCCGCACGGTTGCGAATACGTTTGCCACCGCGCTCGCGATCGTCTTCCAGGCATATCTGCTCAGCGTAATCATCGACGGCGTTTTTTTAAAGGGAGCCGGCTTCGAGTCGCTTCACCTGCCGATGTATGCGTTCGCGGCGGTAGCCCTCCTCCGCGCGGGTTTGCACTGGCACGGGGAAATTACGGCACAGGCCGCCCCGGCCGCGATAAAAGCCGAATTGCGAGACAACCTGGTCTCGCATTTGACGGATCTCGGTCCGTCGTATACGAAAGGCGAACATACCGGGGAGCTGGTCTCGATCGCCACTGCCGGGATCGAGAAACTCGACGATTACTTTGCCCGATATGTGCCGTCGGCTATCGGCGTCTGTATCGTACCGGTCTGCATTCTTCTGTTCGTGTTCGGCATCGATCCTCTGAGCGGTCTGATCCTGCTGATCACCGGTCCGTTAATACCGGTTTTCATGTGGCTCATTGGCGTACAGGCTGAGAAAAAAACGAGACGGCAATGGACTCTGATGAGCGTTTTATCGTCTCATTTCCTCGATACCCTGCAGGGATTAAAAACGTTGAAACTGTTCGGCAGGAGCGGCGCACGGACGCTCGAGATTGTATCGATCAGCGACCGGTTCCGCAGAGCGACCATGGATGTACTCAAGGTGGCGTTTCTTTCGGGAATGGTGCTCGAGCTTGCAGCGTCGATCAGCACGGCACTCGTCGCGGTACAGATCGGGATTCGTCTCATCGAAGGCATGATAACCTTCCAACCCGGGTTGTTCGTGCTGCTCCTTGCTCCTGAATTTTATCTTCCGTTCCGCCTCCTCGGAACGCATCATCACGCAGGGATGGAAGGAGCCGCCGCGGCCGGGAGATTGTTCGAAGTGCTTGATACCAAATCGACGGTACCGTCTGCGCATAGCGTATTCCCCCTTCGGTTCGAAAATATCGAAATTCTCGCACGGGATCTCACGTATACATACCCCGGGGAGTCCGCACCGGCTCTTCGGGGATTCCATTGTTCGCTGTACCCCGGCACGGTCACGGCACTCGTCGGCCGAAGCGGCTCGGGAAAGACAACGCTCCTGAATATCATGCTTCGCTATCTCGGCGGGTACGAAGGAACGGTCTCGGTAAACGGAACGCTCCTCGATTCGATCTCTCCGCATGCATGGAGAAGTCATATCTCCCTGGTTCCCCAATCTCCGCATTTCTTCGATGCTACCGTCCGCGACAATATCTCGATCGGCAGACCTGGCGCAGACCCCGCCGGGATAATTGAGGCGGCGTGCAGGGCGGAAGCGCATGATTTTATCTCAGGTCTACCCGACGGTTACGATACGATGCTGGGAGAGAACGGAGCCCGGCTGAGCGGAGGAGAACGGCAGCGGCTCGCACTCGCACGGGCGTTCCTGCGCGATGCCCCGTTCGTCATTCTGGATGAACCCACCTCGAATCTTGACCCCGACAGTGAAGCAAAAATCATTCGCGCCATGGAAGATCTGATGCGGGAGAAAACCGTGCTCATCGTTGCCCACAGATTGACCACCGTCCGCCGCGCCGACAGCATCCTCGTTCTTTCGGGAGGTACGGTCATCGAGCATGGCACGCATAATGAACTGATCTCACTCGGCGGCGAATACCATGGAATGGTACGACAATATGAATAGCAACGTAGTATACAGGTTTCATCCGCATATCCGCTCCCTCCGGGTATGCGGTAGTTCACCGTGGAAGATCTCGCAGCGGAAAGGATGGCATCGATGACCCGCCGCCCGGTATTCAGATTTATTGGTCTTCTCCGGGGTTATAAGACACAGACTGCCGGAGCGATAGCTCTCGGCACTGCTACCGTGCTGGCGGGAATGGGTCTCATGGCGGGCTCCGGCTATCTCATCTCCCGCGCCGCTCTTCAGCCGTTGATCGTCGATCTCTTTCTCGTGATTGCAGCGGTGAGGCTGTTCGGGATTTCCCGCGCCGCTCTGCGTTATCTCGAACGCCTGATATCTCATGATCTTACATTCAGACTCCTCATGCAGATAAGAGTCTGGTTCTACCGGCGCCTCGAACCTCTCTCGAGCGCGCAGCTTCTCGGATTCAGATCGGGAGACATCTCCGCCAGAATAGTCGACGACGTCGATATGCTGCAGAACATATACCTCCGTGTCGTGGCGCCTTCGGTCGTCGCCCTGTTCGTTGTCGCCGTAACGTTCGCCGGACTCTATTACTTCGAACCCGCTCTGGCATACACCGCGCTGCTCTTTCTTTTCCTCAACGGTTTCGCTGTGCCGGTTCTTGTGCGGCGGATTTCACGGTCGTACGGAAAACTGCAGGTTGAGACGCGTGCCGGGTTGAAGGAATTCCTCGTCGACTGTCTGCAGGGATTATCCGACATGCTTTCGTTCGGACTCGAGCGGAAATTCTCCGACAGTATCCGATCCTACAATAAAACGCTCTCCGCAATCCAGCGAAAACAGGCATCCGTATCGGGTTTGCAGCAAAGTCTGAGCGGTCTTTGTATGTATTTCGGAATCGCGGCGATTCTCCTGCTGAGCATTCCGGCGATTGTCGATGGGCAGATCGAAGGGGTATATCTGGCTCTCATAATTTTCGGGGTGATGAGCAGTTTTGAAGCAGTGCAGAATCTCGGCCCGGCCGTGCAGCATCTCGAAGCGTCGGACGAGGCGGGGAGGCGGCTCTTCAATATTATCGATACGGCGCCCGGAATCCGGGATCCTCAGAAACCCGCTCCGGTATCGACGAATGGAGATGTCGTATTCGATGGTGTCGGATTCGCATATGAAGAGATCCGCTTGCTCTCGGAGATATCCTTCACGCTCCGGAAAGGAAATCGGACCGCGATCGTCGGGCCGACCGGTGCAGGGAAAAGTACCGTCGTCAATCTGCTGCTGAGGTTATGGGATCCCCAATCCGGCAGCATTGCTTTCGACGGGACAGACATCAGGGATCTCGACGTCGGGGAATACCGCAGTAAGTTCACCGTGATATCGCAGGATACCCATCTGTTCAACGGAAGCGTCAGGGATAATCTTCTCATCGCACGCGACCATGCGGACGATCGTGAACTTCTGAGTGCACTTGAAGAAGCAAGGCTTCGGAATCTGATCGAGGGATTACCGGACGGTCTCGAGACGCTTATCGGCGAGCACGGTATGCGGCTCTCCGCGGGAGAACGCCAGCGGCTCGCACTCGCCCGTGCATTTCTGCGCAAATCGCCGATCCTCGTACTCGATGAGCCCACGGCGAATCTCGATGCCGTGACGGAACGGGAGCTCTTTTATAATCTGGAAAGATGCATGGCGGGAAGAACTACGCTCTTGATAACACACCGGCCGATCCTCCTCGAATCCATGGACGAGATCATCGTGATGAAGGGCGGGTTCATCGTGGAACGCGGTTCGCTTGAACATCTGAGCGGGCATCAGGGTCTATATCACGATTTGTTTTTAAGACGGAACCACCTGCTCGATTAATCGTTCAGTTAGTATCCCACCCTCTTTCTGACAACGTGAGGTGATCAGGGAAGCCCGTTTGGGCCGGATTGTATTGCTTGTTATAAATCTTTATTGTACTTTAATCCATTAAAGTACTACTTTTAGCAAACGCCGTAAATATGCCGCAAGCATGGGTCCTCCGGGATCCGTCGAATTTCGCGTGATAATAACACATTCCGAACCGGACAGTTCCAGGCGAGAATCCAATTTCCATGCGATTACTTTCTCCCAAAATGACGCTGCTTCCGCGCGAGTTCGATGATGAACTGATAGAGTTTGCATGTGAATATTCACTCAGAGCCCGTCTTGTCAGCGGCCTGCTGATACCTTTCCTCTTCATCGCCCTCGATTATTTTTACAAGCTCAATCTTCCCGTCGGAATAATCTTCTGGGCGGGATTATTCGAAGCATTCGTCAATCAACCGTATCCGTTTCTGCGGAGACGAGTATCCTCGAAAGCAGTAATCCTGTTCATTAACATCCTGGTCGATATCATCGTCATCGCGGTGGTGGTCCATTATTCGGGGGGTATCACGATCCCGTTCACGGGATTTCTCTTTCTCATTGTCATCGTCTTCAATGGCATGCTTACCGGACTCGGCTGGGCGCTCGTTTTTTCGACGCTGAGCGGGCTCGTCTGCCTGATCCTTGCGGGCATTGAAATCTATTCCGGCCATATTCATATAACCGGCATGAGTATGATCGCTTCCGATATGCAGAAGATGATATTGGCATTTGCCTATACGGTGTTCTTCCTGATATTCGCGGTTCTCGTCCATCTGCCGGCGGAGCGATTCAAGAACGAGATCATGATACGAAGGCGCGCGAAGCAGGAGAGCGAGGAACTCGAGAAACGCTACCGGGATCTGTTCGAGGAATCGAAAGACGCGGTATTCATAAGCAACCGCGACGGCAGATTCCTCGATATCAACCAGGCCGGGGTCGATCTGTTCGGCTATGAATCTCAATTGGAGATGCTCAATCTGAATATTGCCCGCGAACTCTACACGAATGCGGACGACCGGGAGAAGTGGCTGCGGCTGATGGATGCTCAGGGCTATGTGAAGGACTTCGAGGTGTCGCTCAGGAGCAAGAACGGAGATACCAAGACGGTTCTTGAAACCTCGACCGCCGTGCGCGACCAGTCGGGTAAAATTTTCGCATTCCGGGGAATCATTCGTGATATCACCGACCAGAAGAAAATGGAACAGCATCTTCTCCAGGCGCAGAAACTCGACAGTATGGGATATCTTGCAGGCGGTATTGCGCACGACTTCAACAACATCCTCACGATTATACAGAGCAGTTTCGCCGTCATCAAATCGAAGGTCGGTAATTCGCCGCTCGGCAGATATATCGAGATCGGCGAAAGCGGGATCGAACGGGGGACCGACATCGCTCAGCGTCTGTTAAAGTTCGCCCGCATCGAAGAGGTCGAACTGAGACCTCTCTCATTCCGGGATATCCTCGACGAGCTGATCAAGGTGATCGAACATACGTTCGAGAAAAATATTACCTTGAAAACCGACGTTCCGGAGGATCTCCCGTGGATCTACGGAGACAGGGGACAGCTCTACCAGGTGCTTCTGAACCTGTGTATCAATGCGCGCGATGCGATCATGGAAGCCCAGGATTCTCAACGCGAGGGAATTATCTCCATTTCCGCGGAACTGTTCCCGGCGGAGAAGTGCCGCATGCTCGCAGGCGACATCGAAGAACTGGATTACCTGAAAATCACCGTCAGCGATACCGGCAAGGGAATAGAGGATATGCACCGGTCGAGAATTTTCGATCCCTTCTTTACGACGAAGCCGCTTGGGAAGGGGACCGGACTCGGTCTTTCGGTCGTCTACGGCATCGTCAGGGGTCACGGCGGTTATGTCGATTACTCATCGCTCGAGAACAACGGTACCTCATTTTTCGTCTATCTCCCCGCGATCGAACCTCAACCCGAAGTGGAACGGCATTTCGAACCGTCTGAAGAAAACCTACCGGGTGGAACCGAAACAATCCTTATCGTAGAGGACGAATACAGCCTGCGCGAACTGCTCGCCGCCGAACTCCGCAACCTGGGATATACCGTCTATACCGCTCCCGACGGCATAACCGGCGCGGAGCTTTACGAGAATATGGCTGCACGGATAGAGTTGGTCATACTCGATCTCGGTCTCCCCAAACTATCGGGTAAAGAAGTCTTTCAGAGAATTCGAGCCGCCAACGAAAACGCTTTTGTGATTCTCGTGACCGGGTATATCAGCAGAGTCCAAAAAGAAGAGCTTCTGAAATCCGGTGTAAAACAGATCATCGACAAGCCGTACAAACTCATCAATCTGCTCCGTGCAATCCGGGAACAGCTCGACCGGAGGAAATGAAATTCATGTTTTTTTTGTTATAAGATACGTGCAGTCGGTTATCACCGGAAACACCCTTCTCCAATACCTCCCCGGAATCCTCTCCGCGACAAGAGCGGGTGCGGGGATCTGTGTCGGTCTTTGAAATCGGCGGTATTCCGCATAGTCCTCCGGTATATTCGCATATGAATCACTCCAAAGGAAGTATCCATCATGAAGATACTCGTAACGGGTGCGTCGGGATTTGTCGGCAACAATACCGTCCGTCGTCTGGCGGAACGCGGAAAATCCGTACGTGCGATGGTGCGCGATATTGAAAAAGCGAAACGGCGTCTCGGCGATATCGACGGAGATATCGAGATCGTGAACGGCGATGTAAACGATCCCGAAAGTCTGATGCCGCTCATGCACAAGGTGGAAGTGGTTGTACATCTTGTTGCGATCGCGCTCGAGAAGGGGAGTGCGACCTATGAGAAAGTGAATTACGACGGAACGGTCAATGTGGTCGACGCGGCGCGCCGGGCAGGCGTGAACCGGTTTGTTAATATGAGCCAGAACGGCGCCGATAGCTCGCTTCCCTACAGGTTTCTCAGGAGCAAAGGATTGGCTCAGGAGTATGTCGCCCGGCATGCAGCCGGATGGACCGCACTCCGCCCGTCGTCTATCTTCGGTCCGCAGGATGAGTTCTTCAACTCGATCGCCCGGCTGCTGAAGCTGACCCCGGTGGTCTTCCCGCTCATCGGAGGTGGAAACGCGGAATTTCAGCCCGTCTCGGTCGACGACGTAGCAGAAGCGATCGTCCGAGCGATCGATGACGATTCGACCCTCGGAAAGGAGCTCGGCCTCGGAGGTCCGGAGGTTTTGACGCTGGGAGAGATCGAGCGGCGGATCATCCGGACGATGAACGCACGCCGGCTGCTCTTCCCCGCACCCACGTGGTTGCTGCGGCTGCCGGTATTCGTTATGGAACGTATCCTGCCCGGCGCGCCCGTCTCGGGAAGTCTGCTCGATCTCCTGGCACTTCCCAACGTCGTGCCGGAAAATGCGTTGACAGATCATTTCAGGATGAAACCCGTTCCTTTCGACGGCGCCCATATAGAATATCTCAGAGAAAATACGGCAGGCATAGCGCTGAGGAAAATCTTTAAGGGTGAGGATATCAATTGATGAGACCGCATAGTCATCGATCCCGGAAGCGCTTGAGGATCGGACCGCCGGTTCCGGTAATGCCGCGTTGCGGTATCGCTTGAAATCGGCTCGGTGAACGCGACGGCGTCCGGCCTCCGCTCGCACCGACGAACTCCGGAATATCGGATAACTCTATACAATGAACGGTATCTATGTGCGCGTCAGAAAATTTTTCTTTCCCGTTACGATACTTGTTCTTCTCGTTCTGATATATGCCATGTTCCCGGCTCTTGAAAAAAAACTGATATATTTTCCCCTAAGGTATCCGGAGGGATACTGGGATCCTTCGACATTCGGCATCGAGGCGGAGGATTGCTCCTTCGCCGCTGCCGACGGTGTGCGGCTTCACGGCTGGTATTTCAGAACATCCGGTGAGAGACAGCCCCGGACGCTTCTCTGGTTTCACGGCAACGCCGGCAACATTACACACAGGCTTGACAATATACGGTTGCTGCTCGACCGCGGAATCGATGTGTTCATATTTGATTACCGCGGCTACGGGAAAAGCGAGGGGGAACCCGATGAAGAAGGGATCTATCTCGACGGCCGGGCGGCATTCGACTTCCTCGTTCGCGAGAAAGGGGTAGCCGCCAAACGCATCGTTTTTTTCGGCAGGAGTCTCGGATCTGCGGTTGCGGTGGACGTGGCAATCGAAAAACCCCCGGGGGGGATCATTCTCGAGACTGCATTCCCGGACGCGCGATCGATGGCGAAGCTGCTCGTTCCGATACTGCCCATCGGTCCGTTCATGTCGACCAAATTCGACAACATCGGTAAAATAAGGAATATTCATATCCCGTTGCTCTTCATACACGGCGACCGCGATCGGATTGTTCCGTACGAATACGGGAAAAAACTGTACGAAGCCGCGAATCAACCTAAGGAGTTCTATGCGATACCGGGAGCCGATCATAACGATACGTATATCGTCGGCGGAGCGGCATATTTTTCAAAATTGCAGATGTGGTGGAATTCTCTGTAACTAGTCTACAGAGCGGTCCGCTATCAAGGGAAAAGAAACGGATATCCTATGAAAACCCCGATCTATACTTTGCCGATCTTTTTCTCCACGCTTATGATCAGCGGCTGTATTACGTTTTCAACTTTTCAACCCGCCGCAGTTCAAAAGACGGGGGAATGGACGGGGGGAATCGGCATGCTGGGATTTGCGGGTAGCGGAACCGCCGGATTTTCGGAACTCGTCCTGCAGGCACGATACGGTCTCGGCGGCGATTTCGATGCCGGTCTGAAGTTTTTCGGAGTCCCTCCCTTCGGCGGTATTTACGGCGACATCCGCTACCAGTTCTTAAAGAATCCCCTATACGCAACGCTGCAGGGAGGAATATCGTATTTCGGCTATCGCGACGATGACAACAGTTCGAGCGTTGTCGTTTTTTACCCGGCCGTTTTTATCGGAACCGACAAGTTCTATGGTGGGTTTAAATGGATTCATGCAACAACCGGTTTTTCTTTATTCGACATGGATATGACGGCGTCGCGGGGAACGCCGGGAATAGTTGCGGGTGCTGTAATCGGAACGAAGGTGAAATTCATACCCGAGATCAATGTCTACTTCTTCGATGAGGTCGCCGTTATGCCGGGGATCGGATTTCAGTTTTCATTTTAAAGGAGAGGGGAAATACTATGCCGATGTACAGAACGGCGATATTGTTCGTATACTTTGCATGCATCGCCGCTGTAGCGTCGAATCTTTTCGCGGAAGACTCAGATCTCGCCGAAGGGATAGCCCTTCTCAACGGAGGCAGAGTAGCGGAAGCGAAGCAATTCTTCGAGTCGGTCCTCGCCGGAGATGCGGACAACGCCGAGGCGCTCTATTATCTCGGCAGGTCGTATCATTGGGAATACAGACACGACAAGGCGGCGGAGCTCTACGAACGCGCAGTGAAGCTCGACGAGTCGAACGCCGTGTACCGCCATTGGTTGGGACGCGCATATGCACAACAGGCAATGAATGCGGGGATATTCCGCCGGCCGTTCCTTGCAAAGAATTCCAGACAGGCATTCGAAAAAGCGGTTGAACTCGACCCCGACTACCTCGATGCGCGGAACGATCTTATGCAGTATTATATGGTCGCGCCGGGAATCGTCGGCGGGAGTATGACCAAAGCCCGCGAGCAGGCGGAGGAGATATTTAAACGCGATAAGATGCGCGGCCACGGCGCCTTCGGGTTCATATACGGAAGAGAGGAGAAATACGAAGAAGCCGAACGCGAATTTCTTGCGGCGCTCGATGTCGCAGGAGAAAGCGTGGAACCCTACTACTGGCTCGGATTCTATTACGCCCGGAGAGATCAATACGACCGGGCGCATGATATGTTTGAGCGGGTGATCGAACGGAAGCCGGACGATATGAACGCGTATTATCAGATCGGAAGGATTGCAGCCGAAACCGGATCGAACCTCCAACGCGGCAAAGAATGTCTGCTTCGATACCTGCAAGTCCCGACCGCTAGCGTACGCGGGTCGCATGCATGGGCGTATATGCGGCTGGGCCGGATTTACGAGATGGAAGGAGATTCACTCAGTGCAAGAGCAGCCTATGAATCCGCATTAAAGCTTGATCCCGGGCATGAGCAGGCACAAGCGGCTTTGAAAAATATGCAATGATCGGACGGAAAACGAAAAGCTGCGCTTCATGGGAGATATGAATGGGACTCCCGGGTATACCGTATTACAGCCGTATCATGACCGGTTCGATCCCGGCTGTCTTTCTCTGGTAATTTGGCGAATGCAGTTCATCCCGGATTATTGCCGTTTCATCCCAATATATGCAACCCGTATCACGCATTTTCGTATCTTACAAGTAAAACCAATCATCTCTTATCATTGGTGTCCAAAATAATATAGACTAAGTGAACATAGCGGAAGATTGCATTGAAAAGGTACAACTTTATGATACACAAACTATGGGTCCAGTATGATTTATTACTTCAGAAGCTTA
>CAZBUK010000001.1:62190-125548 GCA_964495085.1 uncultured Ignavibacteriales bacterium | reverse complement strand
AATCTTTTTATGTAAATAAGAAAATCCTTCGGGCTCGAAGCCGTCGAACACCGCCGTGAAAACGATGTTGGTATGATGTGCTAAGGAATCGCAGGTCTGCAGGAGCTTTCGGTAAGCATGGATCGGATTTCCGGACAACAGCGAGCGAAGTTCGGCAGAGGAGAAAAGTACATTATGGGCATCGATAATGAAGTGCCGCATAGTGAGTCCCGAAACGATGACTCGTCAACGCCTCACGAGGGCGCGATCTGTGCAGTAAAATACGCAAACTTACAAATATTCTCAATATTTTCACTGGATTTGCATGTTTCGAACTTTTTCTTTTACATATAGAGTGCCTGGTAATCGAGTATCTCCGGAGAGCAACTATGGGCGTGGACATCAAACCAGAAACCCCCCTCAGCGTTCTGCTTCATTTCCATCCCGAATGTGAGGTCATCCTCAGAGAACATTTCAGGAACGTCGATTTCAGCAGCATAACCGAACGGATCAAAACGCTCGGCGATATCTCTTCCCAGGAGAACGCCGACATCGAGACGATTCTTGAAGACTTAAGGAACAAATTAGACGCGTGAATGCGGAAACCATCAGCCAACTGTTCAAAGAGCGTTTTATAGATCGTTCGCTGGTACTGGTATCGAACCGGGAACCGTACATCCATCGAAAAACAAAACAGGGAATACGGATCGATCGGCCTGCCGGCGGACTGACCTCGGCGCTCGATCCCGTCATGCGGGCCCTTCACGGAACATGGATCGCGTGGGGAAGCGGCAGCGCCGACGCCGAAATGTCGGACGAAAACGGAAAACTCCTCGTGCCTCCCGACGATCCCTCGTATACGTTAAAGCGGGTCTGGCTGGGACAGAAGGAAGTAGACGGTTTTTATTACGGGTTCTCCAACCAGGCGTTGTGGCCGCTCTGTCATATGCTGCTTGAAAAATCGAGATTCAAACCGAGGCATTGGCGGCGTTATTTCGAGGTGAACCGAAAATTCGCGGATGCGGTCGTTCCGGAAATTAAAAATCAGCGGGATGTAGTCTGGATTCAGGATTATCATTTTACCCTCATGCCTTACATGCTACGGTCAAGGCTGCCTCAACTCACGCTTGCAATGTTCTGGCATATACCCTGGCCTCCCTGGGAAATATTCCGAGTTCTTCCTCAGCACCTGGAAATCCTGAAAGGCATGCTCGGATGTTCATTGATCGGATTTCACATTCAGCGTTACTGCGATAACTTTATGGAATGCGTCGGAAAAGAGCTGCATGCCGAGATCGATCCGGCGAGAAATAAAATATTCTGGGACGGTCGGGAGATATCTCTCGCTCCGCTTCCGATCAGTATCGACTTCGATCACTTCGACGGATTGGCGCGAAGCGAAAAATCCGGGAGAAAGTCGGACGCTCTCAGGACGAAACTAATGCTCCGGGAGAGGCGAATCGGCATAGGAGTCGACCGGCTCGATTATTCCAAGGGAATACGCGAACGAATCGAAGCCCTGCAGGTTTTCTTCGATCGATATCCGGAGTACCGCTGCAGATTCACGTTCATCCAGATCGCGGTCCCTTCGCGGACAAAAATACAGGAGTACAGCGATCTCAAACGGCAGGTGGAGAACCTGATAGAGCGCATCAATGAACGACACGGTACGCCGGATTGGAAGCCGATTCTGTATTTCCCCTCCTCGTTTTCGCATGCCGAACTGGTACATTACTATCGCATTGCGGATATGGCGATCGTGAGTTCGATTCAGGATGGGATGAACCTCGTCGCCAAAGAGTACGTCGCATCTCAGATAGATGAGAACGGCGTGCTCATTCTGAGCGAGTTCGTCGGCGCGGTCGACGAACTCACCGCCGCGGTTACCATAAATCCGTTCGATGTCGATCATTTCGCCCTGATGATTAAGAAAGCGCTGGAGATGCCAGAAGCCGAAAAAAGACGCCGGATGGAGAAGATGCGCTCGCATGTGCGGACGCATACCATATTCGATTGGATTAACGATAATCTGAATGCTGTGGAGAGCGAAACCCTATAAACAACAGGAGCCGATCCTTGCTATCACACGTCAGGAGAATCGTTCCGAATATTCTCGAGCGGTTGGATGAAATACAGTCTATTTTCTCGAAACGAAAAAATGTAAACCTGTTTCTCGATTTTGACGGCACGCTCGCACCCATTGCACCGACTCCGGAGCGGGCGCGGCTGCCCGCCGAAACCCGTCTGATCATCGATAAACTTTCCGAGCTGTCGTCCATGTATATCGCGGTCATTTCCGGCAGGTCGCTCGAAGACGTGAGGGATACCGTGGGACTCAGCGGCATTCATTACGCGGGCAACCATGGTCTGGAGATAAGCGGCATACGGAAGACGAAGATCGTACCGAATGCGACCCAGGTTGTCAGGGGTATCAGGAAGATCTGTTCGGATCTTGCGGCTATTCTACCGGCCATACCCGGCGCCTGGATCGAAAATAAGGGATTGACCGCAAGTATCCATTACCGCGCGGTCGCGATGCCGTTTATTCCCGAGTTGAATAGAATTATCGGCGAACGGACATCGGAATACACCGACCGCGGAATCATTCGTCTGACCAGGGGGAAGAAGGTTATCGAGATACGTCCCGATATCGAATGGAATAAGGGATATGCCGTCCGATGGATGCTCAAGAACGGAGCAAAGAAGCGGGCTGCCAACATTTATATCGGCGACGATGTCACCGATGAAGACGTCTTCCGCTTTTTAAAGGACGATATCACCATTAAAGTAGTTCACGAAACCCGGATTCGGACCGATGCAGCATATACGCTGCAGGATACGACCGAGGTCCGTACTTTTCTGCAATGGCTTCTGGATCAACGATTGACCGCCTGAGCGGTAACCGAACGGAAGCGAAAGGTTTCCTGCATGCCGAACAACATATTTCGATTTTACACCGAGAAGAGACTGGTGGAAGCGACGGGTCTCAGGGCCCGGACACTGCGCGAGCTGCTTGCCCACATGAAGAAAGTAGGGGGCGCATCTATTTTCTACCATACGCACGCATCCTATCTCGAACACCATTTCGTCAGGAAGTTGTTCTACAACGATTTCGCGTCATGGATCTACGGTGCGCTCCAGGAGCACAAGCTCGCCGAGAAACTTGCCGGTATCGATATGATGGAGTATACCTCGATTCGAAGTCTCCGCGAGTCGCTCATCGAGACGATCAACGGACACCTGAAAGAACAGAAAGGAGAGAGTTCGCGGAAAGCGCCCGCGGAAGAGACATTCTATTTTTGCAAAGCAAAGAGCTTCGTATTTCCGACAGGTCACGAAGCGCGGTCGGTCGATGAATTCTTCGAGTGTCTGCGGAATATTTCTCCTATTTCCATCTATTTTCATGTTTTTGAATCACGCTTGCGGTTGCAGCGAACGTCCAGCGATTTTTCGGTTTGGTTGACCGATATGAACGAACCCGAACTGGCTGCGAAGATCAACAAACTCGATCCCTATGCTTATTCCCTTGACGAGCTCAGGGAAAAATTAATTTCGTTCAGGTAACCCCACCCTCAGCATTCGGAGAAGGATACAACGGGTATGACCGTTTCTCTCGATCAATACAGACCGGTAGTCGGCAGCGAGTACATCGACGAACTGTTCAGGGTAGCCGAGCGTATCGCCGGCAAATCCATACAGCACATCAACTCGACTCCCGTCGGAGGCGGGGTTGCGGAGATACTGCACAGACTCGTACCGCTTACCAAAGAACTCGGCGTCAACGCCACGTGGGATGTCATCAAGGGGAGTGATGAATTCTTCAGCGTGACGAAAGCATTCCACAATGCACTGCATGAACATACACATGAAATAACCGACGATATGCTCGAGATCTTCCGTGAAACGACCGAGGAGAATCTCAAAACGATGGATCTGTACGGCGATGTGATCATGATTCACGATCCGCAGCCGGCAGGACTGATCGCCCGGCGGGATGAGATCGGTAAAAAATGGATCTGGCGGTGCCATATCGATGTATCGAAACCGAACCAGAAATTATGGAAGTTCCTCGAAGCGTATGTCAATCGCTTCGATGCTTCGGTCTTTTCGATGCCCGATTTCGCCCAGGAACTCCGGATACCGCAGTTTCTCATATGTCCCTCCATCGACCCGCTCGCAGACAAAAATAAGGAGATCGAGTCCTCTTTTATTGGGGAGACGCTGTCGAAGTACGGTATCGATCCCGACCGGCCCCTGATAACGCAGATTTCGCGTTTTGACAGGTTGAAAGATCCCGTCGGAGTGATCAAGGCGTACCAAATCGTGAAGAAACGCTATGATTGTCAGCTGGTACTCGCCGGAGGAGGTGCGTCCGATGATCCGGAAGGAGCCGCGGTCTTACAGGAGGTGCAGGAGATGACGGAGGGGGATAACGACGCTCATATTCTGCTGCTTCCGCCGTACAGCGACAAAGAGATTAACGCGCTGCAGCGAGCTTCGACGGTCATCCTGCAAAAATCCATAAAGGAAGGATTCGGATTAACGGTCACGGAAGCTTTATGGAAGAAAAAACCTGTCATCGGAGGAGCGACCGGAGGCATCCGAAAACAGATCATCGACGGCGTCACCGGCTATCTCGTCCATACCGTCGAAGGGACGGCAAGGCGTATTGCCGATCTGTTGAATAATCCTCAGAAAGCCGATGAACTTGCGCGCAACGGTTATGAACATGTGCGGAACAATTTTCTGCTGACACGCCACCTCAAGGATTATCTGCTTCTGATGATCGCACTGGAGAGAGACGGAGCAGATGTTATCGATCTCACGTAGCGCTCAATCTTACAGATGGAGATGATCTTCCCACATCTTGAATAATTCCGACGTTGCAACAACGTCACCGATGCAGTAATCGGCGATCTCTCTGAATCTCTTCTCTACGAATAGCTTCCCCAGATCCAACCCGGTGATGCCGTCGCTTTTCGGACTTCTGATGCCGAATGATTTGCAGTAAAAATCCAGACTGTAACGCCGGAATGCGCCATAAAACGTGAGCTGGTCGAGCAGATCGCAGTGGATTTTCGAATCGTAGCGGTAGGGGATAAGATTGCGTGAAGGTTTTATATGAAGTATCGCCGAGCGTAGCATGAGAAACGGAGCGTCGAACCCCCGCCCGTTGAACGTGATGAATTGGTTATAACGGGCTATGTCTTCCCAGAACGTCTTCAATATGTGCGCTTCATCCGCCGCGATATATTCGATCATACCGTCGGCCGATACGTCCCTGGAAGGTTTATCCGCCTGATAGAGAACCTTGCCGCGTTTTGAATCGGGGTTATATAATCCGATCGCAATGAGCCGTGCAGTCAGCGGAGAAAGATTCGTCTTGAGTATTGCATCCTCTACCTCCTCTTCGCTCTTCGCGAATTTGGTAAGGTATTCCTGCTGTTCCGGATCGAACGAATCGAACGGATAAGCGAGGGATTCGATGTCGAACACTACCCGGTTCATATTCCATCCTTTCTTTGTCGGAGATTGAAGCTATAATTCTACAGTTTCCAGCACCCGGCCGATGACGTCCCAGGAATACCCCCTGCGTGCAAGGAGCCCGGCTAATCTTCTCCTTCGTACCCGGCTTTCGACGGAGCGATCCGTTTGCAGTTTCTTGCGGGCGATCTGCAGTGCATGGAGGTATTCGCTCTCCGGGGAGCTGTACGTATCGAGTACCTTTTCGACGATCGTCCGTGATATGCCCTTCGCGAGCAGCTCGCGTCTGAGTCTGTTCATACCGACAGGCCGGTGCATCATTTTCGATTCGGCAAATGTTTCCGCGAAGCGGCTATCGTCGAGCAGTTGCTGATTCAGGAGTTTGACGACAGTATATTCGATAATCTTCGGGGGGATCGAGTCTCGTTCAAGGCGGTTTCTTATCTCTTGCACGCTCCGGGTGCGGTACGACAGGAACCTCAGCGCTTTCTGATAGGCGGTCGTTTTCGCGTCCGCGTCGCGTAACTCGCTGAGTACGGTTTCGGTTACCGCGTCTCCTCTGCGCAGTCCGAAATCGGCGACGACGTTCCTGTCGACGCCGATCTCGAACGAATCGTCGATAAAAATATTATATCTGCGCGGATTTTTCTTCTGCCGTTCGATCCCGGTGATTTTCATGGCGGCGGGGGGAACGGGGCGTCGCTATTCGGCGCGCCCCTTCTTTCCGCTCTTTTCGTTCTGTGAATTATCTTCCGGCGCCGACGCCGGGAGCAGGTCGAATTTTTTCCGAAGTCCGGTGTCGATCGCGGAGTAAATGTTCTGGTTTTCACTCAGGAATTTCTTGACCGCGTCGCGGCCCTGGCCGATTCGATCGTCGCCGTAGGAGAACCACGAACCGCTCTTCTGAATGACGTTCTCGTTGACCGCGAGATCGATTAAATCGCCCAGCTTCGATATTCCCTCATTGTATAGAATGTCGAACTCGACCTCCTTGAACGGCGGCGCAACTTTGTTTTTGACCACTTTGACGCGCGTTCTGTTGCCGACGACATCCTGCCCCTCTTTGATCGCTCCGATACGGCGGATATCGAGACGCAGCGATGCGTAAAATTTGAGAGCGTTGCCGCCCGTCGTTGTCTCCGGATTTCCGAACATCACGCCGATCTTGCTGCGGAGCTGGTTCGTGAAGATGACCGATGTCTTCGACTTGCTGATCGCAGCGGTCAATTTCCGAAGCGCCTGCGACATGAGCCTTGCCTGCACGCCCATCGTGGGGTCTCCCATCTCTCCCTCGATCTCCGCCCGCGGCGTCAGCGCCGCGACCGAGTCGACGACAATGACGTCGAGGGCGCCGCTTCGCACGAGCGTCTCCGCAATCTCCAAACCCTGTTCGCCGTACTCGGGCTGAGAAATGATCAATTCGTTGACATTGACGCCCAATTTTTTCGCATAGTTGATGTCGAGGGCATGTTCCGCATCGATGAACGCGGCAAGGCCGCCGGGCTTCTGCGCCTCGGCAATAATATGGAGACACAGGGTAGTTTTCCCGGAAGATTCGGGTCCGAACACCTCGATGACCCTTCCGCGCGGAATCCCCCCGATGCCGATCGCGACATCGAGAGAAATGGATCCCGTCGAAATGAAATCGATCTTCTGAATGGGACCTTCGCCCATCCGCATAATCGATCCCTTGCCGTATTGTTTTTCGATCTGCTCGATAGCAATAGACAACGCTTTGACTTTTGGAGTCTTATCTTCTGCCATGAATTTCTCCCTCTGGAAAAATTAAAAGGTGAATGAAAATTTTTGGAGGATTGAGTACACCGATCCGCGGGGCTGCAATCTGCTCTGCAAGAACATCAGGGTGTGAGCTTCCGATTCCACTGCATCAAAAGTAACGGTTTCAATTTTTTTTATCAAGTCGGCGGTGCTCCTGTTAGCAGTCCGTATCCGGCCGATCGTAATATGCGGACTGAACGGACGCCGTTCGGGTTCGAATCCCAGCGACACGGCGAGCGCTTCGACGTCCATCTGCAGCCGTTCAAGTGCGGCCGAAAGAGGAGAACAGCCGACCCAGATAATGCGCGGATTCCTGCGGTGAGGAAAAAATCCCAAACCGTCGTACCTGAGCCAGAACGGTTTATGGGTAGCCGCGATATTCCCCAGTCTTTCCTTGACCTGTTCCAGGGTTTCGATACGTGTGTCTCCCAGAAATCTCAGAGTGAGATGCAGTTTGTACGGCTCTTCCCATGCAACCGGCGCCGACAGGCGCGCCAGCTCCTGCACGAGTATTTCTGTTCTCAGTTTGAATTCCGGCGGGGTGTCGATGGCGATAAACGTAC
Organism: uncultured Ignavibacteriales bacterium; assembly: GCA_964495085.1. GTDB lineage: Bacteria > Bacteroidota > Ignavibacteria > T3Sed10-11 > T3Sed10-11 > CAZBUK01. Next base: position 117,743 of record CAZBUK010000001.1, on the reverse strand, counting down.
GAAGTATATCCGGGTTCGGCATCGGATCTTACTCGTTGCTTCTACGGGGGTTCACTATCCCATCACGGCGTTGATTGCGGTCACGTAGTAAATGTCGTCAACACTGCATCCGCGCGACAGATCGAAAGCCGGTTTCTTCAGTCCCTGAACGATCGGGCCTATCGCTTCCGCTCCGCCCAACCGCTGTGCCAGCTTATAACCGATATTTCCGGCATTGAGGTCGGGAAAGATAAAGACGTTTGCATCTCCTGCGACTTTACTCCCCGGCGCTTTGCGCTGACCGACCGACGGTACCGCAGCCGCATCGAACTGCAATTCACCGTCGACGCTGAGATCGGGTCTGCGTTGGCTGACTTTCGCGGTGGCTTGCTGGACCTTCTCCACGAGCGGATGGACGGCGCTCCCTTTTGTTGAAAATGAGAGCATCGCGACTCGTGCTGGTTCTCCGGTAATCTTCCGGTGATTTTCGGCTGTCGAGATCGCTATATCCGCAAGCTGATCCGCATCGGGATCGGGCACGACCGCACAGTCGGCGAATGAATAGACCTTATCCGGAAAAATCATCAGGAAAAAACTCGATACGATCTTTATTCCCTCTGCGAGTCCGATACCCTGGATCGCAGCCCGCAGCACGTCACCGGTAGTGGATAAAGATCCCGCAACGCTTCCGTCGGCGAGTCCTTCACGAACCATGAGCGCGCCGTAATACAGCGGATTGGTCATGACCTTCTGTGCATCGGCGCGTTGAATTCCTTTCTCTTTTCTTATGTTGTAAAACGTATCGGCGAATTTTTCAAGATCGGGAGATTTTACCGGATCGACCACGTGAATACCGTCGAGTGCGATATTGAGGGATCTAGCGTTTTCCCTGATGAGCTCTTCATCGCCGATCAGCGAGATATCGGCGAAGCCGTCATCGGTGATCTTTTTTGCTGCTCGGATAGTCCGTTCGTCGGATGAATCCGGTAAAACTATATGCTTGTTTCGTTTCCTCGCCTCGAGGACGATCGAGGTTAGGAGCGGCGGCTGAGATGACATATGTGTGAATTCCTGTCGTACCTATGAATAAAGCGGAAGATCCATTCATCGCCGGGAGCATGGCATTGAAGCATGAGGATATTCGAAATGACAACCTTAAATTACAATTTTCCGATTTAATAATCAATTTATTTTGGATATCTGTAATATTGACAGGCAATTTATGTAATTATAGAGTCGCGGATTCGTAGGTTTTATCGATACCTTGACTTTCTGTCAGTCATTGAATATATTTTTTATCTGTTGGAGTAATAACATTATAAAGAGAATATAGTAGATCTGCTTATCGTATGGGTCGTCAATTCATAAAATGGAACTTAGATTTAAAGTAAGAGAGAATTCACGGAAACGAGGTTAGGTGAAGAAGAAAGTCTATATAGAGACGTACGGCTGTCAGATGAATCTAGCGGACAGCGAGGTGGTTGCGAGCCTTTTAAAAGACGACGGTTATGAATTCACTGAAGTACTCGACGACGCGGATGTCGCTTTGGTGAATACGTGCAGCATCCGCGACCATGCCGAGCAGCGCGTTATAGGCAGGATGGGAGAGCTGAAAAGGGTCAAAACCGTGAATCCCTCGTTGATAATCGGTATTCTGGGATGTATGGCGGAAAGACTCCGGGAGAAGTTATCGGATCAGTTGAAGTTCGTTGACGTCATTGTCGGACCGGACGAGTACCGCAAGCTGCCCGGACTCATTGGAGCGGCGTTCGAAGGGGAGAAGGGGATTGCGGTTAAGTTATCGCGGGTCGAGAATTACGACGACATCGTACCTCTGCGGACGGATGGAATAAGCGCATGGGTATCGGTAATGCGGGGATGCGATAAATTCTGTACTTTCTGCGTCGTTCCGTATACGCGCGGAAGGGAGAGAAGCAGGTCGCTTCAGGGGATAGTCAGTGATGTCGATGCGTTGGTCAGCCGGGGATTCAGAGAGGTAACACTTCTCGGACAGAATGTGAATTCCTATCGGGACGGCGATTTCGCCTTCCCGGATCTGTTGGCGGCGGTCGCACGGCTCGATTCCCGGCTCCGCGTACGGTTCACAACGTCACATCCTCAGGATATGTCCGCCGCGCTCATCGGAACGATCGCGGAGCATCCCAATATCTGCAAGTACATTCACCTGCCGGTTCAGTCCGGATCGGACCGCATCCTGCGGCTGATGAACCGCACCTACACGATCGATCATTACCTGCAGTTGGTCGGAAAGATCAAAGCGGCGATTCCCGGCGTTGCACTTTCCACAGATATTATATCCGGATTTCCGACCGAGACCGACGACGATCATCGGGCGACCCTGGATGTGATTCGGGAGGTCGGCTTCGACGGAGCATTTATGTTCAAATATTCTCCACGAGAAAACACAAAAGCCTGGAGTATGGGCGACGATGTCCCGGAGGAGTTTAAAACGAAACGACTATCGGAGATTATCGCAGTGCAGCGGAGTGTATCCGAGGAAATTAACAATGAGCTGATCGGCACAACCGTTCAGATTCTTGTCGAAGGACTGAGCCGGAAGTCCGACGATTACTATTCGGGAAGAACCGATACCAACAAGACGGTGATTATTCCTGCGGGCGACTATTCGATCGGTCAATATATCGATGTAAAAATTAAAAACGCCAATTCTGCCACGTTGTTCGGAAATTATGTCACTGAGCGGGGATGGGTCGATGTGCGGCTTGCCGTTCAGGGATGATTCGGTACTGAGGAGAGATTGTCCATGCGAGGTATCTTTGTTTACCTGCTCATATGTGTTCCCTGCGCTTTGCCGGCTCAGGTAGAACCCGATATCCAATCGAGACTCGAAAAGATATATAGAGGGGAGATAGAAGAAATCCGCCAGGAACTACCTTCCCTGATGACGCGATATCAAAACCATCCCGGCGTGATCTATCTGCAGGGTATGATCACCAGCGACGGTACGGAGGCGGTAAAAACTTTTCAGAGCATCGTGGACAATTTCCCCGAGAGTGAATGGGCGGATGATGCTCTGTACAGGATCTACCAGTATTACTATTCCGTCGGGTTGTACCGTACGGCCGATCAGAAATTGGATCAGCTCAGGCTTAACTACCCGAACTCGAGATACCTTTTCGGGCAGCAGGTACGTGCGCAACCTCCGGATGAGACGACCGAGGAAGACCTGACGCGAATTACTACGCCCCAGTCTCCGGTTCAGCCCGAACAGCGGACACCGACGCCCGCGCCGGCGCCGAATACGTTCGCCCTGCAGGTCGGCGCATTCAGTACGTACGAGAACGCCGCACGTCAGCGCGATATGCTCTCTGGCACCAATGAACCGGTCGAGATAACCACGCGCATGCGGGGAGGTCAGAACCTCTACCTCGTTTGGATCGGCGCCTTCCGTACGCGTGAGCAAGCGCAGGAATTCGCCCAGCAATTGAGACAACGATATAATATTGAAGCGATGGTAGTGAGCAGGTAACCGCCTGCACTGAAATGGAAAATTTAACGATCGAACAGATATGCGACAGGTTCGGCATCGTAGCCGAATCCACCGAGATGAAAGAGATCCTGCATGTCGTGAAGCAGGTAGCCTCATCCGACATTACGGTTCTGATCACCGGAGAGAGCGGAACGGGCAAGGAGATAGTCGCCGCCGCGATCCACGGCTTGAGCGGAAGAGCCGGCAAACCGATGATCTCCGTGAACTGCGGCGCTATTCCGGAAGGGATCATCGAAAGCGAATTGTTCGGCCATGAAAAGGGTTCGTTTACCAGCGCCACCGAGATGCGAAAAGGCTACTTCGAGCTAGCCGACGGCGGGACGATCTTCCTGGACGAGATCGGGGAATTGCCGGCTCAGACCCAGGTGAAGTTTCTGCGGATTCTCGAAAACGGGGAATTTATGCGCGTCGGCTCAGGATCGCAGAAACGGGTCGATGTGCGCGTTATAGCCGCCACGAACAAGGACATCGAGAAGGAAGTAAAAGCGCAGCGGTTCAGAATCGATCTGTATTTCAGGCTTCGCTCGGTGAATATCCGCATCCCGCCGCTGCGTGAACGCCCGGAAGAGATCGTTCCGCTCGCAAGAAAATTCGCCGAGGAGTTCGTTGGTAGCTCGAGGATGAGCTTTGGCGGGTTCGACGAGACGGCATACGCGGAACTTCACCGCTACGACTGGCCGGGAAATATCAGGGAGTTGCGGAACGTCGTCGAGAGTCTCATCGTACTCGAGGCGGGAAAACAGATCACCGGCGATGTGATCCGGCGTTATCTCGAAACATTTTACGATAACGGTGCCTATCATTCCGATTTCAGAAATCCCCTTCTTCCGGTACACCTGAATAAAACGAGCGAACAGGCGGAGCGTGAACTCATCTATCGGGCTCTGGTCGAAATGAAAAAGGACATTATGGAGCTCAAGAATTATATCATGAACCGCCATATACCCGTCCGGCCCGTTCAGCTGCTTCCGCCGTACGAGTCGTATTCGGGCGAGGGTGAGCAGGAGGATCGCGTGGACCTGTTGCCCACCATGGAAGAAATGGAAAAGTCCCTCATCGGCGAAGCGCTAAAGAGAATGGGAGGGAAGCGCCGGGAAGCGGCGAAAGCTCTGAAGATCAGCGAGCGGACGCTCTACCGGAAGATTAAGGAGTATGGATTATGAAGCCTGGAATTCCGGCTTCGCTCATGCTCGTCATTGTGATACTCTTTTCGGGATGTGCCGGATGCTCGTATTCATTTACCGGTGCCTCCGTCCCGCCTCACTTGAAAACCGTGGCAATTCCGATGTTTGACGATCAGAGCGGATTCGGGGACCCGTTGCTCAGGGAGCAGCTCACCTCGGAGGTCGCCCGGCGATTCGATAACGACGGCAACCTCCGCCTTGCCGAGCGCGGGAATGCGGATTCGATCCTCGAGGGAATTATTACTGCAGTCCGTGATGAAATCGCCGAAGTTGAAGGAGGGCAGGACAGGGCTTCACGCAACCGGATCACTATATCGGTCCAAATCACCTGGCAGGATCTCGTCAATCGCGAAGTGATCTTCGAACAAACCGTGAGTAGCTGGGGGGAGTACGAACTCGGTGCGACGGGTCCTGCGGTTCGGCAGGTAGGCATCGAAGAGGCGATCCGGAAGCTATCGGAGGATATTCTCATCGCTACCGTCGCACGCTGGTAATATAGTCTCAGTATCATAAAATTTGCATATCGGCATGGATGATCTTAATTCTCAGATTGAACGGCTTGAAGCCGTATTGCGCGATAATCCGACCTCTCCTGCATTTTCCAGACTTGCCTCTTACTATTTGACACAGCGGAAATTCGACCGTGCTATCGAATTATGCAACCGCGGGACGAAATACCATCCCGGCTACGCAACCGGATTTTTAATTCTTGCCCGCGGACTTCAACAGACTGGTAAATTGCAGGAAGCGCTTGCCGCTTACCAGAAAATTCTGGCGATACTTCCGCGATGTACCGTTGCGCGGGTCGAGCTGCAGGCACTGCTGAATAAAACCAAGTCGCCTCCCGAAGGGCATACGCCGAATCCGATGCAGGAGCGTAATTCCGCGGATGGGGAAGGGAGGATCGCTGTTACACATGAACCCTATGCCGGCGAATCGATCGAACAGTTGGCGGAAAGACTGAAGGGATACAAACCAATACGGCTGAAGGAAGAGACGACTCCTGAGAAAGCAGGCGAGGAATCAGCGTCTGCGGATGCAGATGATTTGCCGATCGTATCCGAGACACTCGCGGAAATTTTCCTGCAGCAGAAACAATACGGCAGGGCGATAGAAGCTTACCGAAAACTGCAAAAAAAAACGCCGGTGAAGTCCGACGTTTATGAAAAAAAAGTGAGAGAGATCGAAGAGCTCAAACGCGCTGTCGAATCAAGCTGAGGGTTTCGCTACGCCGCCCAATCGATTGACGTGGAGAGTGAGTTTTCTTTTCTGATTCGCGGCTTTGTTCTTATGAATCAATCCGCTGCTCGCATACTTATCAAGCAATGCTGTAGTTTCTTTAAGCGCCGGCTCACCGGTTTCCTTTGTCGTTGCCGCCCTTACTCTCTTGAGCATGGTTTTGAGTCGGGACATCTGGGATTTATTCCGCTGCCGTTTTCTTTCGTTCTGGCGGTTTCTTTTTACGGCGGATTTGTGCTGTGCCATCGATAACCTTTGCTGATTGATCCGGTGATACTTCGATAATGAAACTATTAAGATACAAGATATCCGGTTCATTATCAAGATGAACAGCCGGTTCATCTTTCATCCGGTCGATCTATGTGAATATTTGCTATTAACCCGTAAATATTTACCTTGATTTTAAGACTGCGAATTCCTACCTTTTTAACAGTATTTTTTCGAATATTATGCTTTTTAATATGAAAAACCGAAGGGTAGTGATCGGTGTAGATAGTGGGGATTTCACAGCGACCGCCCACCTGACGAATCCGGATCATACAATAATAGCAGACATCCAGACGGTATCCGTACGGTTTCCCGATTCCGGACACGAAGCTCTGGCATCTTCGATTCATGGAATCGTCGGTGAACTTTGTACCGCGGCGAAAACGGGAATCGAAGCCGTCGATTGCATCGTTGTTGCATTGAGCAACTATGTCAGGATCGAAGACGAAAACCGTTCCCGGCAGGAATTAAATAAGATCTGGAAGAAACGTAAACATAAACCTTCGGTACATCTCATGAACAGGGCGTATCTGGCCTTGCGTGCATTGGTTACACAATCGCCCGCTATGGCGGTTTCGTGTGATGCCCAGGCAACCCTTTGCAGCCGTGACGAGGGAGGAAGATATACGTATGCGGGTGGTTGGGGAGCTGCAATCGATTACGGCGGGGGGAGCGATTCGCTCGGGAAACGTTCGCTGGGATCGCTCGCCCTTTTCTTCGACGACCGGCTGGGAGATTCTCTAATAGGCCGGACGGCTAGGAAGATGCTGGATATCGACAGTCGCGGGTCGCTCCTCGCACAGCTATACGAATCTAAAATCGATCCCGGGAGCTTCATCCCTATTATTTTCGAAGCCGCAAGAGAGAGGGACCCCGTCGCGCGTCAGCTCATCGACGCGACAGCCGACGAATGCGTGGAGATCATTCGTTCCGCGATCACGCGCTTCCCCGTTCGGGAAATGATACCGGTTGTTCTCTTCGGAAGCATGATAGACTCGTACGAAGTGTACCGAAATCTGGTCAAATCAAAAATCCGTGCGACGATTCCCCAGGCGGCTGTGAAAAGCATCGCATTCTCCGCACTTGAAGCAAGCGTGAAAATCGCGTCGGAATACCAATCCTCCGTAAAACGCCAGGGTCGGGCGGTATAATCTTTCGGTCTACCGCTACGATCGTAAACGACGACCGGACCGTTCTATTCCCGGATCGGCAGCTAAAGAACGTTACAGTCTCGCCGGCATCGTAAAAGAGAAATCAAATCGTCAATTCAATCAAGGAGATACCTATATGGCAGTTTCGAAATTCAAGAACGAACCGGTCCTCACCTTCACGAGAAGGTCGGACCGTACGAAAATGGAGAAAGCCCTGCAGAGTCTCGAACGGGATCTCGGAAATGAGTATCCGGCTATTATCGGGGGAGAAGAGGTTTACACGCCGGAGAAAATCACCTCTCTGAATCCCTCGAATACCGATGAAGTGATCGGCATATTTCAGAAAGGGACTGAAGCGGAAGCGACGAGAGCGCTCGCTGTCGCAACAGAGGCGTTTAAAGAATGGCAGCATGTACCCCCGAAAAAGCGGGCTGAGTATCTGTTCAAAGCCGCTAAGATAATGCGTAAACGCAGATTCGAGCTGAATGCGGTCGAAATTCTGGAAGCGGGAAAAACATGGATCGAAGCCGACGCGGATGTCGCGGAAGCCATCGATTTCCTGGAATTCTACGGCCGGGAGATGCTCCGGTTGTCGGAGAAACAACCGGTAACAAAATTTCCTTCGGAGAAGAATGAATTGGTATATATCCCTCTCGGGGTCGGCGCGGTAATTCCCCCCTGGAATTTTCCGCTTGCCATTCTCGCAGGAATGACCTCCGCAGCCGTCGTCGCGGGCAATACCGTCGTGTTGAAGCCGGCGAGCGATACGCCGCTGATCGGCTATAAATTTATGGAGATCCTGAAAGAGGTGAAGTTACCGGCCGGTGTTGTGAATTTTGTGACCGGACCCGGCTCGCGCGTCGGAGATACACTCGTCAACAGTCCGAAGACAAGGTTCGTATCTTTCACCGGGTCGATGGAAGTCGGCATCGGGATATATGAGTCCGCCGCGAAAGTCCGTCCGGGGCAAATATGGCTGAAACGTGTCGTTGCAGAGATGGGAGGTAAGGATTCGATTATCGTTGATAAACAGTGCGATGTGGTCGCGGCAGCCGATGCGGTCGTGGCGTCGGCGTTCGGATTCCAGGGACAGAAATGTTCTGCCTGTTCGCGCGCGATCGTCGATGAATCCGTCTACGCTGAATTTCTCGACCTGATCGTCGAACGCACTGCACAGATTACCGTCGGTCCCTCAAAGTACCCGGAGAATAGCATGGGACCCGTCATTAACAAATCTTCGCAGGATAGTATTCTGGAATATGTCAGGAAGGGGATTGCGGAAGGCGGGAGATTGATATTCGGAGGTCAGCAGGTCGAAGGAAACGGGTATTTCATCCAGCCGACCATTATCGAGGGTGTGGATCCGCAGGCGACCATATCGCAGGAGGAAATATTCGGACCGGTACTTGCGGTACTGAAATCGCGCGACTTCAACCATGCGCTCGAGATAGCGAATAATACGAAATTCGGACTCACCGGAGCGGTTTTCACGAAAAACCGTAAGAAGATCGAGGAAGCAAAGAGACAATTTCATATTGGCAATCTGTATTTCAACCGTAAATGTACCGGTGCATTTGTCGGAGTTCATCCGTTCGGCGGATTCAATATGTCGGGTACCGACTCGAAAGCGGGAGGAAGAGATTATCTCCTCCTCTTTACACAGGCAAAAGTCTGGTCGGAAAAAGTAAAGTAAATTTCGTTTGAAAATTTAATTCACACGTTTCCGCCGGTAGCGCGCTCTACCGGCGGAACTGTTTTTATCCCGTTCCGGACTCGCCGTCGTAGAACTGCAAATCGGTTTTTTTGCTTATGTATGAGATATTCGGTATTTTATTGCCTACTCCGTCGTACCTAATCCATCCGCCCGGCATCTATTGGAAAGCGAACGTATGAAAATACACGAATACCAGGCAAAGGAACTGCTGAAGAAATTCGGCGTTCCCGTTCCCGAAGGAAGAGTTGCCTTTACTCCTGAAGAAGCGGTCGATGCCGCCCGAAGTATCGGAAGCGATGTTTCGGTGGTGAAAGCTCAAATCCACGCCGGCGGCAGGGGAAAAGGGGGTGGAGTGAAGATTGCACGGAGTATCGAGGAGGTCGATTCGCTGGCCAGAGCTATGCTCGGGATGAGGCTTGTGACTCATCAAACGGGATCCGAGGGGCAGATCGTAAAGCGGCTGCTCATAGAACAGGGAGTAACGATCGCAAAAGAATTCTACTTCGGAATCACCCTGGATCGATCCTCATCGCAAAACGTCGTGATGGCCTCTACCGAAGGGGGCGTCGAGATCGAAAAGGTAGCCGAAGAAACACCTGAATTGATACTCAAAGAATTCGTGCGGTTGCAAACGGGTTTCGGGGGATATCAGGCCAGAAAATTGGCTTTCGGACTCGGATTACACGGCGAGCAATTCAAGAATGCCGTAAAATTTTTCACGTCATTATATGCGGCATATGAGCAGACGGACGCGTCACTGGTGGAGATCAATCCGCTGGTCGTCACCGCGGACGGCAGAGTGATTGCCCTCGATGCAAAGATGAATTTCGACGACAACGCCCTTTTCCGGCATCCAGAAATCGCGGCCCTGCGCGATCCCGACGAGGAGGAGCCGCTTGAAATAGAAGCGTCGAAATTCAATCTCAATTACATTAAACTCGACGGAAATGTCGGCTGCATGGTGAACGGTGCGGGGCTCGCCATGGCAACGATGGATATCATTAAACTCGCGGGGGGCGAACCCGCCAATTTTCTCGACGTGGGGGGCGGCGCGAGTGCCGAGACGGTGGAAAACGGATTCAAGATCCTCCTTTCCGATCCGCACGTCAAAGCGGTTTTGATAAATATTTTCGGAGGCATCGTCAGGTGCGACCGGGTTGCTCAGGGAGTCGTACAGGCGGCCCAGAATGTCCACATCAACGTCCCCGTTGTTGTCAGGCTCGCCGGTACGAACGCCGAGGAAGCGTCGGTTATCCTGCGTAACTCGGGAATGCATTTTCTCGTTGCGGATACACTGCATGAAGCGGCAAGAAAAGTTACCGAAGCGATCGCTGCGTAATCCTTAAATTCAGATCTCGCGACGATGTGGACGGTCTCGTCATAGGTTCTCTATGAACGGGAGTACCAATGTCGGACTATCGATCGTTACCAGGTGGTGCATATATGATTTCTCATCCAACATACTTCAGGTGATTTGCCGGCGGATATGAACGAACAGGTAGAACGGGCAATCGCAGAATACGAACCTGTGATCGGGCTCGAAGTACATGCCCAGCTCCTCACCGAGTCGAAAGCATTCTGCGGATGCTCGACGGAATTCGGAAAGGAGCCGAACTACAACGTTTGCCCGGTCTGCCTGGGAATGCCCGGAACTCTTCCCGTCCTGAACATAAAACTGGTCGATTACGTTATCAGAATGGGTCTCGCGACCGGCTGCCGGATTGCATCGAGATCGATTTTTGCCCGGAAAAATTATTTTTATCCCGACCTGCCGAAAGGATATCAAATATCGCAATATGAAGATCCCATCTGTGCCGGAGGACACGTCGACATAGAGCTTCCGGACGGTCCCCCGAAACGAATCGGGATAACGCGTATTCATATGGAGGAGGATGCCGGCAAATCGATTCATGACCGGGCTGCCGAGACGCTCATCGACGTGAATCGATGCGGTGTGCCTCTCATCGAGATCGTCAGCGAGCCGGACATTCGTTCGGCCCAGGAAGCGTACCTTTATCTGACGCGTCTGAAGCAGTTATTGACATATCTCGGAATATGCGACGGCAATATGGAAGAGGGAAGTCTCCGCTGCGATGCGAACGTGTCGGTCAGGAAGAAAGGGGAGACGAGTCTCGGGACCAAGACCGAAGTAAAGAATATGAATTCGTTCCGCAACGTCGACCGGGCGCTGCACTACGAAATCGCACGGCAAATCGAATTGCTCAGAAACGGAGAGAGCGTTGTGCAGCAAACGCTGCTCTGGGATGCGGATGCGGGTATCGTACATCCGATGAGATCGAAGGAGGAGGCGCATGATTACCGGTACTTTCCCGACCCGGATCTGGTGCCTGTGACGGTAGACGAAGCATGGATCTCCCGGGTTCAATCCGAACTGCCCGAACTGCCCGCTGCGAGAAGAGACCGGTTTATACGGAGCTATCACCTGCCGAAATACGATGCTGAAGTCCTGACCGCGGATCGAAGTCTGGCCGATTATTTTGAGGGGGTGATTGTATCCCTGGAAAAGCCCGATGAGACGGGGTACAAGTCGATCAGCAACTTGGTGATGGGGGAAGTATTGCGGACGCTGAAGGAACGCTCGATACCGATCGAACGATTTCCGATCCCGCCCGGGCATGTGGGTCAGTTGGTGAATCTGATCCGGGATGATGTCATTAGCGGAAGTATCGGCAAGCAGGTCTTCGAGATGATGCTTGACGATCCCAGAACGCCCATCGAGCTGGTAAAAGAGCGGAACCTCGTCCAGGTGACCGATGCCTCCTCACTCGAGCCGATCGTGCTGCAGGTACTCGGAGATCATCCAGACGAGGTGAAGGAATACCGGAACGGACGCACAAAGCTGCTGGGATTCTTCATGGGGCGGGTTATGAAATTAACGGAGGGGAAGGCAAATCCCAAGCTGGTGAATGAGCTCGTTTTAAAAGCGCTGAACGACGTTGAGAAAAGATGAGGAGGCTCTGTGTATAAGGTAAATAAAATACTATGTCCGACCGATTTTTCGATGTTCTCCAGGAATGCGCTTCTCTATGCAGTATTTTTTGTCCGGGATCAGAACGCGGAGATTACTCTGATGCACGTCGATGAGTTCGACGTATCGCCGCTCGGATATTTCAATTTGCATGACGAAGAAATACAAAAGTACCGCGATCTGAAGAGCCGGGTGCTGAGAGAACAGATGGAACACTTCATCACGGAAATTGTCCCTTCGCATATAAAGGTGCACCAGGAGATACTCTCCGGCAGGGCATACAAAGTGATCGCCGAAGAAGCCGAGAACAAGTACGATGTTATCGTTATGGCGACACGGGGTACGACGAATCTTTCCGACCATCTCGTCGGCAGTACGGCCGAAAGGGTTGTCCGGCTTGCGCGATGCCCGGTGTTGAGTATTCGCGGTACCGCGCCCCCGCAGTCCGATACGTTACGAACGATTTTGTGTCCCACGGATTTCTCTCAGTCTGCGAATGCGGCGCTCTCCTATGCAATATCGATAGCCCGGACGTATAAGAGTAAATTATACGTTCAATACATCAGCGAGATCGGCGGCGAACCCGACCCCGAGGAACTGAGAAAACGCACTCCCCGACTGGAGGACATCCACGAGGGTGCGGGCGAAGTCGTTGTAGAATTCATTTTCGACCGCGATATCGAACCGAACAATTCCATTATACGGTTTGCCGAGGATCGCGAAGTCGATTTGATTGTTATGTCGACGCACGGTAAAAAGGGATTGCGGAGGGTATTCATAGGAAATAATACTGCGGAGGTAGTCCGGAAAGCTGAATGTCCGGTTCTAACCATAACGCACCCTGTCCACAAGATAGTTTTCTCAAAACTCGCAACCCTCGGTGAGGAAGGAACCGAAATCGAAGGAACCGCGAACCCCTGAGGTGCAGCCGCTGGTCGTTTTGGTAACTAATTCGGGTGATTATCCCCGTGAGTCCATTCGCAGGAATACTCGAACGGGAGCTCGCAACCACTAATTACAAATCATAGTATAAACTACCGGGAACAAGATATGAGAACGCAGATAATTGCCGGCAACTGGAAAATGAACGGAACCATATCCGAAACGAAAAAATTGATCGGTGAGCTCACATCAGCTCTCGGTTCATACCAAGGAGAGCGATTGATCGTCCTTTGTCCGCCGTATACATCTCTGACGACCGGGGCCGAACTCATCCGAAACACTCCTTTTATACTCGGCGCTCAGAACGTACACTATGAAAAATCCGGTGCTTTTACCGGGGAAATCTCCGCGGAGATGCTTAAAGAGGCGGGATGCGAGTACGTCATCATCGGACATTCCGAACGACGGGCGTATTTTAAAGAGGACGATGCCTTGATTAATAAAAAGGTGAAGATCGCACTCGCCGCAGGATTGAATGTCATTCTATGCGTTGGGGAAACCCTGGATGAAAGGGAGAGAGAAATGACGTTCGACGTAGTCCGAACGCAATTGCTCGGTTCGCTCGACGATATCAACGAAGCGGGAATGGAGCATCTGGTTATCGCATACGAACCTGTCTGGGCTATCGGAACCGGTAAAAACGCAACGCCTGAACAGGCGGATGAGGTGCATGGGTACATCCGGTCGCTCCTTGCAAGGAAATATTCATCAGCCATTGCTGAAAATACGACTATTCAATACGGAGGGAGCGTCAAGGCGGATAATGCCCGTGAATTGCTGACTAAAGAACATATCGACGGAGCACTTGTGGGTGGTGCGAGCCTAAAGGCCGATTCGTTCTCAGCAATCGTCACAGCGTAGAAAAACTGTAGAAATTCTCAACAACTCTCGGCATATCTTTGGTCGATGAAAACCTCCTCTAAAATTGGAAAGAAACCCGATAAGTTTGGAATAAAATCAATTGTTAATATGTAATTCGGTCGATTCTGGCAGGTTTATTCCAATTATTTCGAATTCTGCCCGGATGGACTGATTTCATCGATGTACCCACTGTTCCAGCATAATAATACCTGTTTTTCTACTATTTTTACATTTCCGTCACATCCTTCCCTTTATAAATACCCCAACATCTTGTTTATATTAGCTATAATTAGTATACTTAGTCCTGGTCAAGAATAATGTGACGAAACACATTATTTTGGTTTAATTTAGGTAATTTTTAGGTTCAATGTATCTAATGTATATCCGGTCAGGCGTGGAAACGATTGAATCCACTCCGGAGAGACACCGATACATATGTTCACCGGATATGTTTATCCCGAGGGTCGGCACATGTCGACTGCGTTATTTTTGAGGATGTCGTTTTTATTAAACTGAGCCCCTTGTCTCTTGAGATATCGAGCACGGTATCCCACAAGTATATCATGAGCAGATTCGTTTCCGCTAAGTACATTATACTTTGACTACCTCAGAAAGCGCTCACCTTTGGATCGAAATTCAAGGGACAGAATTCGCATTACAATTAGTAGAGTCCCGAAACATAGCAGTAAAATCGAATCACCGTTGCAAGGAAATCTCCACAGATATGGACTTACCCAAATTCCGATCGGCAACAAGAATCAATAGCATGAAAACGATACCATAGTATATAGCCATCGATCCATTTCAGGATCCGATTATACTCGTATTTCGTACAAACAACTAAAGGAGGACAATAATCTCAGGAGGCTTATTTAGCCGGTTTCACTTGATACATTGATGTTGCTGTACTGTCGGTATTCACATAGATCTCCAATAACCGATAATCAATAATATACTCCGTCCTGAGGATCGAATCGGTCAATCGAACAAAGACCGATCGGTTATCCAGCATGTCGTTACGGAGGTGTATTATATTTAAATTCAACACACATTAAAAGGAGGTATTATGCGTACCTTTGGCACACCCCCCAAAGCGGTGATTGCCGTGGTAGTGGCTTTACTCGGTATTGTAATGCTGCTGCCTGCGACAGTCTACTCCCAAGCGACCGTTATCGAGGGAGTAGTTGTCAGGCAGGCGACGGGTGATCCGCTACCTGGTGCCAACATCCTCATTCGAGGTACTACAATCGGATCAGCTTCCGACGTAGACGGTAGGTATCGGATAGCCGTACCGGCCGCCCAAGTGACCGGGTCACAGGTGACCGTGGAAGCTAAGTTTGTCGGTTATATTACGGGAACCGGCACTCTGACACTGACTGCCGGGACCCATACGGTGAACTTTAATCTGGTCGAAGACGTGATCGGCCTTCAGGATGTGGTGGTCACCGCGCTGGGTATTACTCGCGAAGAAAGATCGTTGGGATATGCAATTTCGAGAGTCGACGGCGAAGACATTGTCCGCTCGGCACAAACCAGCCTCGCGAACGCACTTCGCGGCCACGCTCCCGGATTAAACATCATCAGCTCAAGCGGCCAGCCCGGTAAAGCTGCCCGCATCGAAGTGAGAGGCGTTTCTTCGATTACCGGAGAGAATCAACCACTCTGGGTTATCGACGGTGTTATCGTGAGCGCGGATGAGGACGTGACGGCCGGCTACGAAAATACGCTGTTCACCGGCGGCGCCGCCAGCCGGCAAGTTGACATCGACCCCAACATTATTAAAGATATAACGGTGTTGAAAGGTGCGAGCGCTACCGCTCTGTACGGATCGCGTGCCGCTCATGGCGCGATCATTATTACCACCAAGGGGGCGCTCTCGGAAGCAGTCGCACCGAGAGTCTCCTTCCGCTCCCGAGTCGGATGGGACCAGTGGCATGGCGAGGGATTTCAGCTCAATTATCTCCAGGGTCTGAACGGGCAATTTCTACATGGCGATCCGGTCCCGGGACGCAGCTTCATCGACCCGCGGAGCGCCTCAACCTCCCCGTTCACATCAGGAAGCTGGGGTCCGCATAAAGACTCTCTCGACATTATCCAGGTTACCTACAACGGGCAGCCGATGAGTCTGCGGGATGCATTCATAGCGCACACCGGTCTGGCCGATGTACCGATTGTGGATAACCGAAAGGAATTCTACCAGCAGCCCGTAACGTACGAGAATTCCGTCAACATCACCGGCGGCGTTCCCGGTATGAATTACTTCCTCTCATTCTCGAACCTCGTACAGGGAGGTATCGTCCCGAATACGAGCCTCGACAGATCGAGCGTCAACGCCCGCTTCGAAGGAAAGCTGCATCCTCGTCTCAGGGTTGGAACTTCGGTCATGTACTCCAAGACCAAGAACGACTGGATGCCTGAAGGCAACGGCGCACGGGCGATCCTCTGGCAGCTCAATTTCGCACCGATCAACTTCGATCTCCGCGAATATCTCATGCCCGACGGCGTCACCCAGAGAAGTCAGATCATGGGCTCATGGAACAATCCATACTGGCAGGTCGACCATACACGTTACGGCAGCAACGTCGATAGAATCATCGGCAGCGTGAACGTCGACTACGATATCATGCCGTGGCTTACCGCATCGGAACGCGTATCGTTCGACACCTACACCGATTCCCGGAAAGAGGAGGTCGATGTCGGGAACCGCGGCCGTCCGCTCGGGAGCATGTTCGACCGTACGAATAAGAGAGGCGCGATCAATTCCAATTTTACACTGAACAGCCAGCTTCAGCTTACGCGCGATATCAGAATGGTTGCGTTGATCGGACATAGTCTGGACGTTCGCGATTGGAAATGGGAGCGCCAGCGCGGTGTCGGCCTCTCAGTTCCCGGATTCTTCCATATCAGCAATGCAACGACCGTAATCGGCGACGATTACAAAGAACAGCGCCGTCTCGTGGGTGTCTACTCATCACTGACGTTCGATTACAGCGATTACCTCTATCTTACCCTGACGGCACGGAACGACTGGAGCTCGACACTGCCGAAGGAGAGCAATTCCTTCTTCTATCCGTCAGCGAGCATCGGCTTCGTCTTTACGGAAGCCTTTGCGGACGTATTCCAGAATTCCCCGCTGAACTACGGCCGTCTCCGCGGTGCTATTTCTCAGGTCGGCAACGACCCGACCCCGTATGTGCTCGAGACCTCGTTTATCTCGACATCGGTTACGGACGGCGTGCGAGGCGAACTCCTGTTCCCGTACCGCGGACTTTCCGGATATAGTTTACAAAATGCTTTCGGAAATCCGAACATCAAACCGGAAATCACCACCGAAGTCGAAGTCGGTTTCGACGTTCGCTTCATCGACGGCCGCATTCGACTCGATGCTGCATATTACGACCGGACATCGAAGGATCAGATCTTCAACGCACCGATATCTCCGAGTACCGGTTACACTTCAATGATCGTCAACGCAGGCGAGATCAGGAACTACGGTCTCGAGTTGAGCGCTGGCTTTACCCCGATCAGGTCGCGTGATTTCTCATGGGATATCCGGGCGAACTACACGAAGAATACCACCGACGTCGTCAGACTGACCGAAGGCGTCGACAATATCTTCCTTGCCGGATTCACTACCGCCCAGGTTCGTATCATGGAAGGAAAGAATAATTACGGAATCATCTGGGCCCAGGGATTCGACCGGACCGAGGACGGAAAAGTGAGAGTCCGAAACGTAAACGTGGACAACCTCCCCGGCGATATTTCGGATGCCCTCAGGACCAGTCTCCTTGGCCAGCATGGACTCCCCATCGTATCCCCCGCACTGGGTGATATCGGAAAGGTACAGCCTGATTGGACCTCCAACTTCCGTTCGTCTCTGCGGTATAAGGGGATAGAAGTATCGGCGTTGATCGATATCCGTCAGGGCGGCCAGATATTCAACTTCGATAAGTTTTATAATACCTTCTATGGAACGCATATCGAGACCGGCAACAGATGGTCGGAGTATACATATTCAGGTATCGTCTCGACGCCGATTCTCGAGCAAAACACCGCCGGCAACTGGGTGCTCGTAGGTTGGGAAGACTCTAACGTTGAGAACTCCGCTTCGATCGTCAGGACGCCTGATTACTACCGGAACTATTACAGCGCCGTGATGGAGCATTTCGTTGAAGATGCAAGCTTCATCAAGCTGCGCGAGATCAGCGTAGCGTATACACTGCCGCGTTCATGGTTCGGTCCCCTGCCATTCTCCTCTGCAACGGTCACCTTCGTAGGTACGAATCTGTGGATCGATTCGAACTTCTCGTACCTGGATCCCGAAGGGAACCTGTTGGGCAGCGGCAATGCGCAGGGATTCTATCACATGGTAGTTCCGACGACCAGAGGTTATAACTTCAGCCTCAGTGTAACTCTCTAATAAAATCCTGAACGATGAGCGTATTTCGTTCATCGCAGGTCTCTGTATAAACGTTCGTGAACTAAACTAAAGAAAATACGATTAAGCAAAACGTTAGAGAGGATACCCAATATGAGAATGTATAAAATCACAGCGGTACTACTGCTCGGCGTGATTCTGCTCGTATTCTCATCCTGCGACGAATTTCTGGATGTGAATACAGACCCGAACGTACCAACGGTGGTGCCGGAAAACCTGCTGTTGACCGGTGTTCTGGCACGGCACGCCTACCAGGTCGTCGGGAACTGGCCCGCACGGCACGGAGTGAAATGGACTCAGCAAATCTGCTGGGCGGCCGCAGTACCTCCGACATGGGATAACTATGATCTGCTCGAGGGCGGATCCGGGGCTTCATGGCTCTTCGGTTATGCCAATATCATAAAAAACGCTCAGGACATGGAGCGGAAAGCGATCGGAAATGAGAACTATGCATACGCCGGCATCGCAAAGGTGATTATCGCCTGGAATTTATCCGTACTCACGGATACCTACGGCGATATTCCGTGGGACGAAGCTCTGAATCCGGCGAATACGACAAAACCGAGATATCAGTCGCAACAGGAGATATACGGGATTGTGTTCGATTATCTTTCAGGAGCGATCGCGGATTTCGACCAAACCAGCCGACTGACACCTGTCGCGCATGATCTCGTATACGGCGGAAATATGGCGAACTGGAGGCGACTTGCCTACAGCCTGATGGCCAGGTACCATATGCGTCTGAGCTATGCACCCGGAGAGAACAGAACGCAGAGAGCGCAGCAGGCGTTGGATGCGCTTCAAAACGGATTCACGGAGAACGCTCAGAACGCGAGATTTCAGTTCGGAACCGCTCCCGGATCGACGAATCCATGGTGGCAATTCGCCATTAGTGGGAACTGGGACGATCGCGACAGACTCAGCTACCACTACGTCCAGCTTCTGAAATCGCTAAACGATCCGAGATTGCCGATCCAGGCAAGACCGACCCCCAACCAACTGCCCGATGGTACAAATTACGGCGGTCACGTGAATGGTTTACCTGGAGGATCGAGAGATACCGTATCTCAGATCGGTGAGTACTACAGCGCTGAAAACGCGTTCCTGTATCTCTTCCACTATCCCGAGCTCAAGCTCATCGAAGCGGAAGCGCGGCTGTACACCCAAGGCGCCGCAGCGGCTGACCCGGTGTTGCGCGATGCGATCAGAGCTCATATGGATAAACTCGGCGTCGATGAAGCGGATCGGGATGCATATGTCGATGCATTACCCCCTCTCGACGAAGCCGGAGCGTTGGAGCAGATAATGATCCAGAAATACATCGCGAACTTCCTGAGTCCCGAAGTATGGGTCGACTGGAGAAGGACCAATTATCCGACGCTCACCCCGGTTACGCACGAAGCCAGGCTGGATGAGATCCCGAGAAGATTCCCCTATCCGCTCGATGAATGGCAGTATAACGTAGATAACGTCACCGCTACCGGTGTTCCGTTAGGTTATACGTCGATGAAGTCGAGAGTATGGTGGGATCCGAATTAGCCTCGTGAGAATCCATACTTGATGTGCTTTAGAAACCCCTCCCCGTATAAGGGAGGGGTTTTTTATTGCAAGACCAAGGGAGCGGGTTTCAATCGTCATGCGAATTCTCGCCGGACAATTATCCTCCCAGGGCCTGTGCAAAAGCCTCCCAGAACGGGTCGACCCGGGGGTGGTCGAGTTTTTCCTTTTTGCCGTCTTCGATCAGAAAGACATTTCCGGCGTCGGGTGTAATTTCGCCGATGACCGCGGCATCGATGTTTTGAGCTTTCAGACGCTTCAACGACTCATTGACAAAAGCGGGACGGCAGGTCGCGAGCAATGTCCCTTCGCTGATGGAAATATAGGGATCCATGCCGAACATGCGGCAAATCGTATCGATCTCATCAGCCAGGATTATCTTCTCTTTTTCTATTGTCATACCGACGCCTGAGGCATTTGCAATTTCATAGAGACCGCCGTAGACGCCGCACTCGGTCGCATCGTGCATCGCGGTAACTCCGTTCTCGCGCAATCCTACCGAGGCGAGTGTGAGTGCATCCTCAACGGTGCTCATCTGATAGAAGATCTTCTCAGCTCGATCCGCGAATTCCGGGCCCTCTTCCTGCGCAATACGCTCTCTAAATGTTACGGCGAATATACCCGCTGCCTCTATTGCCGCCCCTTTCGTCATGAGAACGACATCCCCGGGTTGAGCCATTGCAGGCGTCACAAATTTATCGATATCGCCCGTCGCCATCATAGTACAGCCCCCTACCATCGGATAATTGCATCCGTTGTACTTGGCAGTATGTCCCGTTACGACGGTGATGCCGAGTTTTACGCATTCAGTATGGACTGCCGACCACAACTGTGCGAGTTCATCCCGCGTGATCGACATCGGCAGATTAAGATCTATGCTCATAAATTCGGGAGCGAGACCCGTTGTCGAGATATCGGACGCGAGTATGTGAACCGCGAACCATGCAGCGCGCTCCCAGCCGTATTCGGGCACGATGAAGAACGGATCTGTCGTAACCGCCATGACTTTACCGCCTCCGATATCGATGATGCCGGCATCGACACCATGTTGCGGTCCGACAAGAAGCTTTTTGCTCGGTTTCCCTAGTTGGGGAAATATAATTTCAGAAAATATTTCAGGGGATATTTTCCCCACTGCCGGCAGTTCCTGGTTACGCATGCGGATTTCCCTCCGTAATATTAAGAATATGAGTATGTGAGTGAGGGGTATTATGCGGCAGGGCTAACGAAACGCGGTATGTCGGTTTGATTCGACAGAAACTCCCTTCGCCGGCATTACCCGGAGCAGGTTTCAAGGGTCTTTTCTCAGCGATGGCATGCCGGCTTCATAAGATGCGGCATTGTCAAGGCACCCCTGTTCCTCAGGTCTTGTATAATATATGCACTTACAACTAAAATGCAAATCGTCGACGGCGCTGAGCAGTCGCCACCGGCCATTGCAGGTTACCTTGATTTTAATGCGATTACTTCATATTATTTTTTATCATTTTCCCGAAAGCGAATCTCATGAAATTTTATAACCTCATCGTATGCTTCGCGCTCTTATTCTCTCCGCTCCCGCTTCCGGGCGGGAATCCCGTGGTCTACCTGATCGAGATTACCGGAGATATCGATCAGGGATTACCCCCTTACGTCAGCCGGGTCGTCGGAGAAGCTGAAAAACAGGATGCCGCGGCGATCATACTTCGCGTCAATACATTCGGCGGCAGAGTCGATGCAGCGACTCAGATTAAAGACGCGGTGATGAACAGCCGTGTTCCCACGATCGCATTCGTTGACAAACGCGCAATCAGCGCCGGAGCGCTGATATCGATCTCGTGCGAAAAAATATATATGGTGCCGGGTGCGACGATAGGCGCCGCGACTCCCGTTTCCGCCGAAGGCGTGAAAACGAGCGAAAAAATCGTCTCCTATATGCGGTCGGAAATGAGAGCGACCGCTGAGAGCAGAGGCCGGGATCCGCGTATTGCGGAAGGAATGGTCGACGAGGAGATCGAAATCCCGGACGTGAGCGAAGAGGGGAAATTGATCACACTGACGACGGAAGAAGCCATAACGCTCGGATATTGCGATGCAACCGCGCGCTCGCTCCAGGAGGTGCTCGGTCTCCTCGGTCTGGAAGAGGCGGAGATAAGGGCTGTGGAGGTCAACTGGGCGGAGAACGTCGTCCGTTTCTTAAGCAATCCGATTATCAGCAGTCTTCTGATCATGGTCGGGATGGTGGGACTCTTCATGGAAGTCCGCTCGCCGGGATGGGGAGTCCCCGGCACCGCGGGAGTCGTTGCGCTCGCTCTCTTTTTCGGAACCCAGTATATCCTCGCGCTCGCCAACATAATCGACATCGTTCTTTTCATAGGAGGAGTCGGATTGGTTCTCCTCGAACTCTTTGTGATTCCGGGATTCGGCGTTGCAGGCATCTTCGGGATCATCTTCATGCTGGGAGGAATATTTCTTGCCCTTGCCGGTCAATGGCCGTTAATCACGATGGCCGACGTCTACCGATCCGTGTTCACCCTCGCCGGGTCGGTCGCAATGACGTTGCTCGTCATTGCCGGACTCTCCGCCTTCCTTCCGAAATCGAAGCTCTGGTCGAAGCTCGTTCTCTCCGAGGAACAACGGAGGAATCTCGGCTACAGCTCTCACGAAGAAGAGCGCGAGAAGCTCGTCGGGAGATCAGGCATAGCGTTGACCTCTCTCAGACCTGCAGGGACGGCGCTCATCGACGACGAGCGGGTGGATGTGGTAAGCGACGGCGGATATATTGACGCGCATAAGAAGGTGAAGGTGGTACGGGTCGAGGGAATAAGGGTGATCGTGAAGGAAATGAAGGAGGAGAGCTGAACGGTCGTTCGGAGCGGAACGTCGCACACTTCATCCGCCCGCCGAATATGCCGATCGCTGCCGTGTTCGTCAGGCAGTCTGCTTTCGTTCCTTATAAATAAAAACGGGAGCCGATTTTTTCAGTACGACGTTCTTCGTAATGATGCACTTGGTGAGATTCTTCTGAGAAGGGAGTTCGTACATGATGTCCAGCATAACCCCTTCGAGCATCGAACGGAGCGCGCGCGCGCCCGTACCGCGTTTGTGAGCTTCGCTCACCACCAGCCGCAGCGCTTCCTCTTCGATTTCAAGTTCGACGCTTTCCATGCTGAACAGCTTCTTATACTGTTTCGCGAGCGCGTTCTTCGGTTTGGTCAATATGTCGAGGAGCGCCTGATCGGACAGGGACTGGAGGGTCGAGATGACCGGTATTCTGCCGATGAACTCGGGGATAAGACCGAACTTTAACAGATCGTCCGGTTCGACATAAGGGAGGAAGTCGTCGGCAACCCGGTTCTTCTTGGAACGGATTTCCGCGCCGAATCCCACCTGGTTTTTGCTGACACGGTTTGCGATCAGTTTATCCAGTCCTTCGAAGGCTCCTCCGCAGATGAAAAGAATATTCCGCGTATTGACGTTGATCAGACTCTGTTCCGGATGCTTCCGGCCGCCTTTCGGCGGAACGCCTGCATTCGTTCCCTCGAGAATTTTCAGCAGCGCCTGCTGCACGCCCTCTCCCGAGACGTCACGCGTGATCGATGCGCTGTCGCTTTTCCGCGCAATCTTATCGATCTCGTCGATGTAAATGATTCCCCGCTCCGCTCTCTCGACGTTGTAATCAGCGTTCTGGAGGAGATAGACGAGTATGGTCTCTACATCGTCGCCGACATAGCCGGCTTCGGTTAGCGTCGTGGCATCGGCGATAGCGAACGGGACATCCAGAATCCTGGCGAGCGTCTGGGCGAGCAGCGTCTTACCCGTTCCTGTCGGGCCGATGAGAAGTATGTTGCTTTTTTCGATCTCGACGTTATCGCTGTCGTAAAGGAATTTTTTTTGATCGATTCGCTTGTAATGGTTATAAACCGCGACGGCGAGCGTTTTCTTCGCGTACTCCTGTCCGATCACATACTCGTCGAGTGCGGCTTTGATCTCCTCAGGAGTCAGATGGCGTTTTTTTGCATGCCGTTGAGTAGAGTATGCCGCGAGGTTGTTCCTGATAATGTCCACCGAGTCCGAGACGCAGATGTCGCAGATATACACGTCAGGTCCGGCAATGATGCTCGCGACCTCGTTCGGCGCCCGCCCGCAGAACGAGCAACGTATCTTATCTTCGGGTCTTTGTTTTTGTGCCATAATTCCCCGTTTTTCAGAGAAATGAACTTGAATGCTTACTTTGTTTTCGGCGTAACGACCCGCTTCTGTAATAGGTTATCTATCAAGCCGTAATCCTTAGCCTCCGTGGGGGACATATATCGATCCCTGTCTGTGTCGCGCTCGATCTGTTCCATATCTTTCCCTGTGTGGAAAGAGAGAATTTCGTTGATTTTTTTCTTGGTTTTCAGTATCTCTTCGGCCTGGATGCTGATATCGGAGGCGGAGCCCCGGGCTCCTCCCCACGGTTGATGTATCATTATGCGCGAATTAGGCAGGGAGGTCCGTTTGCCCGCTGCACCTCCGGCGAGCAGGACGGCGCCCATACTCGCGGCCATACCGGTGCAGATGGTCGCTACATCCGGACGTATATACTGCATGGTATCGTATATGGCGAGTCCGGCCGACACGCTCCCTCCGGGCGTGTTCAGGTACACATGGATATCTTTATCCGGATCCTCCGACTCGAGAAACAATAACTGGGCGATGATGAGGCTTGCCACAATATCGTCTATCGGGAGACCGATAAAGACGATACGTTCCTTTAAGAGCCGCGAGTAAATATCGTAAGCACGTTCGCCGCGTCCTGTCTGTTCCACAACTATCGGAACGAGCTGACCGTAGATTTCTGCCATGATCCGGTTGATCCTTTCTAATGAGAATGTGTTGAATCCTGTTGCTTGGCAGGTACCGGTGTAATCGAGATCATCGATTCGAGCTTTTGCATCAATTTATCGTTCTCCAGCTTTCCGACGATCGAATCGTTGCTCTTATAGTAATTGAGTACCTGTTCTGCCGTAATGCCCAGTGCCGCGGCATCCCGCTGCGCCAATTCGACGATATCCGATTCCCGGATCTCGAATTTTTCCTTTTCAATCAAATGCGTCCGAATTATATCCCATTTTGCCTGCCACTCGGCTTCCTTATAATATTCGGCTTCGAACCCGTCGCGGTCGAAATCAGGGGGAAGAGATCCCGTTTGCGACCTTCGTTTAATCTGCTCGATCATCTCGTCGAATATCGATCGGAGTAGCGTTTCCGGTATGGGAAACTCATGTCGTTTAACCAGTTCATCGGCTATTTTGTTCCGAACCTCCCGGGAGCTCTGTTCATCGAATAAATTCTGTATACGCTCGCGTATGCCCGATCTGAGTTCATCGACGCTTGAGTATTTCCCCGGGAATTTCTCCTTCACGAATTCGTCCGTGAGCTCCGGAAGATCGAGTTTTTCGATTCTTTTAACGAAAGTTTTTACATGCACTTTATGCTTATGGTCGCCGTGATCATGATTATACCGGATCAGCATCTCACCCTCTTTAACCGCCGAGAGGTGCGGCTCGATAAATTCTTTATCGTACTTCGGATCGTAGAGCTGAACAACGACATCCTGAGAGCGTTTGCCGATGATGGCTACTCCATCTGCGTCGAGTTCCTGGATATCCAGCGTCAATGTATAAAACTTGTCGGTAACCGATTCGGCTTCGGATCTCACTGCATTGTTCACCCGGATGGATTCGATTTCGCGTTCGACTTGTTCTTCGGTTACCCGGTAAATCTGTTTTTCGACCTTGACATCCGATATCTCTTGAATCTCGATCTCGGGGAATACTTCGTATTCCACGGAAAAGCTGAATTTTTCTCCGGGTTTATAATCCATGTCAACGAGGACCGGCTCGCCGATCGCTTTCAATGCATGCTCGTCGACTGCCCGTTTGTAGAGTTGATTGACGATATCACCCAGTGCATCGCTTTCAATTGAAGGCCCGTACATTTTCTTAATAAGAGACATCGGCGCCTTTCCCTTCCGGAATCCTTTGATTTCCGCCTTATCCCGGAATTTCTCAAATGCCTGATCGATATGAGGTTTAATTTCTTCCGGACTCGCGGTAATATCCGCGCTCTTCTTTACCCCGGTGATATCCCTGGTCTGTACTTCCACACAAACTTCCTTATGCAATACGTTTCAATTCTTACTTTTAAAGTGGGCATGGAGGGACTCGAACCCCCACGGGTGTCCCCACTAGATCCTAAGTCTAGCGCGTCTACCAATTCCGCCACATGCCCTCAAATGAATAGGAAATGAATATAACCTTAAAAAATACTAAAAACCGCCTCTAAAATCAAATTAACGTATTTTTAAGGGCTTTCGGTTTCCCAAGGATTTCGCTTATAATAATTCCTCTTCGAATATCCTCCAATCCGTATAAAAAATCGAATTTACCGGAGGGCTCGTTCTTACTGAGGAGGGAAGGGGATCGTACTTCTAATCTGTCGATTTCACTTAGATCGGGTGACTCGGCAATGGTATCGATGAAATCGGTTCCCGAGTATGATTCATATTTTTTGGGGGTTTTTTGAGGTGCTGCCGTTCCTTCCGCCGGGAGGGGGTCGGGGCGTCGTCTGGGACGCGTAGGCAGCTCGGGTTTCTCGGGCGGACCGAATATATTCTTGAATTCCTCGAGAATTTCGTCTCTGGTTTTGGTAAGGGTATCCGTCTCAGCGGAGTCGTTCGCTTCAGTTTCTGCAGGTCTTCTCTGCTCGCGAGACTTCCTCGCCTGGCTGAAGAACGTTCTGAACAGGAAGAATACGATGAGCAACAGCCAGATTATTTCAAAGAAACCTTCCATTACATATTCCTCCTTATTTTATTCCGCACACGACGATATTGCTCGTCCGCGGGATGAAAACATTTGCTATTCGATCGGTTATCGACCAGAGCGGATACGGTAGGAATCTTAATAAATAGTAGACGCGCAGTCCTATCATCGCCTTATTGCCGATTCGCCGGTAGTATATAGTCGATGCTCCGGCATTCGAGAACATACCGACCAGCTTATCTTCGGTAAAACTGTGCAGATGCGCGTTTGCAGGCGTCATACGGTTGCAGTAAATGCACAGGTAATACCTGATTACCTCCTTGTACGGAGTCGTTATAACGACCCGTCCTCCCGGCTTTATCACCCGGAAGAATTCACGGATAGCCGATGCCGGATCGTTGAGATGTTCTATGACTTCCGACGCGATGACATAATCAAGCGTGCTGTCGGAAAAGGGAAGGTTTATGCCCGAGGCAACGATCGCGGGTTGACCGGTCTCGTCTTTGATCTTCCTGAGATTCAGATACGACAGATCGAGCGAGGTTACCCGTGCTCCCCGAATGGACAATTCCCGCGCAACCCATCCTGCACCACTGCCTACATCGAGTATCCGCTCGTTTTTCCCGATCGGCATGAAGGCGACCGCGGCCGCCCGAAGCCTTCGCCAGAATTCCCCGGAGTAGATATCGGGCGGTTGACTGTAATCGAACAGTTCTCCGTCCAGCCTGTAATGTTCGGCAGGAGAGGAACAACGAATAACCCGCTCCGTACTTTCATTCATCGGTCAATTCCGTTACCATGCGGCCCGGTCAGCGTCGGTTCACTCCTTCGATTTTTTGGTTTCACCGCTCTTCGATATGGACTGGCGCATTTCTGTATCGGCCATGACATTGCGCATGTTGTAATAATCCATAACGCCGAGCTTTCCTTCCCGGAATGCAGCCGCAATCGCCCGCGGAACCTCGGCTTCCGCCTCCACGACCCGTGCGCGCATTTCTTCGACCCGTGCGCGGTTTTCCTGCTCGGTTGCGACTGCCATCGCCCGCCGGCCCTCGGCTTTCGCCTGTGCGATTTTCATATCCGCAGCTGCCTGGTCTGCCTGCAATTTTGCGCCTATATTCTCTCCGACGTCGACATCGGCGATATCGATCGAGAGAATCTCGTACGCGGTGCCTGCATCGAGTCCTTTTTCGAGCACCGTTTTCGAGATTCGATCGGGATTCTCGAGAACGAGTTTATGCGTTTCCGAAGATCCGATCGTCGTGACGATTCCCTCGCCGACGCGCGCCAGAATGGTTTCTTCACCCGCACCGCCGACCAGGCGTTCGATGTTCGCTCGAACGGTTATTCTGCTCGTCGCTTTGACCTGCACGCCGTCTTTCGCAACTGCGGCTACCATCGGCGTATTGATAACTTTCGGATTGACGCTGACCTTCACCGCTTCGAGAACGTCGCGGCCCGCAAGATCGATGGCGGTAGCGCGTTCGAAGGTGAGCGGGATATTTGCTCTGTCTGCGGAGATGATGGCATTCACGACCTTCTGCACGTTGCCACCCGCGAGATAGTGGGCTTCCAGTTTTCCGACATCGACCTCGACTCCCGCCTTCGTCGCCGTGATTTTTGATTTGATGATGATATGCGGCGGTACCTTGCGCAATCTCATGCCGAGCAGGTCCTTGAATATCTTTACCCGGACGCCGGAGAAAATCGCGGTTACCCAGAGTCCGACCGGTATGAAATATGTAAATACGATAAGAAAAATAATGAACGCAATAATAGCAACGATTGAGATTGCGAATAATCCTTCCATAGAAACTCCTTACAGTTGAGAGGTGAAAGTAGAATTAACCGATATCGATTAATGGTGAGGGTGATTTGATCGGTAGATAGACATGAAACGAAGTACCTTTGTCCTCCTCGGTTTCAAAATATATAACGCCGTTGTGTTCTTCAATGATCTTTTTAACGATCGACATTCCGAGGCCGGTGCCGTTTTTCTTGCCGAAAGTGAAGAAGGGGTCAAATATTTTCTGGCGTATCTCCGCCGGGATACCTTTCCCCGTATCCCGGAAGGTAATCTGCAGCCGGTCGCCGATCCGGTCCGTCCGTATGGTGAGTACGCCGCCTTCCTCCATTGCGTCGATCGCATTTCTGGTTATATTGAGAAAGACGCGCTCAATTTTTTCGGGGTCGCAGATGCACGCTCCAGTATAGCGGAGATCTGTACTGAGCTTCATACCCCGTTTATCGAACTCCTTCTCGATGAAGCCGGTGAGCGTATCCATGAAGTCGCCGATTTTAACCTCCCGCATATTCGTCGAGCTCACACCTCGGCTGAAATCCAGGATCTCGCGAACCATATTAACGAGCCGGTCGATCTGGTTGATCACCTCGTCTGCAAGCTCGACAGCCTCTTCGGTACCCGAGATGTTGCGGAGGGCCTGCGTGTAAATTTTTATGGTGTTCATCGGATTCTTTATGTCATGGAGTATACTGCTGGCCATCGAACCGACCGTCGAAAGCCGCTCGTTCAGGATCATCTCCTGCGCGAGCCGCGCATTCTCGATTGCGATCGAGGCGTGCGCCGAGAGCGCATCGATGAACTCCTCGTCCTCTTTCCGGAAAGGTTCGGTCTCCTTGTTCAATAATTGAAAAACGCCGATGATCTTACCGTATCGGTTCCGCATCGGCATGCAAAGCATGCTGCGCGTCCGGTAACCGCTGACCCGGTCGATGTCGGGATTGAACCGCGGATCCTTATAGGCGTCCTCGGTATAGATGACGTCGCCCGTCTGAGCGACATAGCCTGCGATTCCCTTGCCGAGGGGGAGCCGGATCTCGGAGATGTAATCTCCCTGAAGTACTTTCGACCAGATCTCGCTCTTTGAATAGTCGAGCAGGTATAGTGTTCCCCGGTCCGCATTGGTAGATTGTGTCGCTGTATCCAAAATGATCTTAAGCAATTCCTCCAGATTGAGCGAACTGTTGACGTTCTTTGCCGCCTCGATGAGCAACGCCATCCTGTCTATCCGCTCCTGAGCCTTCTTTCTCGTACGTTCGACTTCGTGGATAACCGCCTGATCCGTTTTACGGAGCCGGATGCTGAGCTGCCGCAGGATGTTCAGGGCGACAATATGGTTGTCCTGCAGTAAATTGTGAAAGGTGTCGTGATCCAAAACCAGAATTTCTGATCTGACGAGCACTTTGGCGTTCGCGGAGCGGGGAAGCCCGTCGAGCAATTCAAGCTCTCCGAAGAACTCGTTTTTGTCCAGGACCGCCAGTTCGGTTTCGTCTCCGAACGCCGTTTTCTTGGTAATGGCGACCAGTCCTTTGGAGACGAGACAGAGATAGCTCTCGGTATCCCCCTCCCGGAAAATGTAATCACCGGGGGCGTATGTTTTCCGGTTGAAGAGGTAGGAGATCTCCCTCAGTTGTTCACTCGGAACAGTGCCGAACATCGCATTGGTTCTGAGATCGGCATAGTCGGTATCGTTGTTTTTCATATGTTTGATTGAGTGGAATAAGTACCGAATACCGGTAGCGTGAGCGATCCGTTCGGAATAACGTAAATGAGCGATGAATCGTTGCACGATCCCGTGACCCTGTCGACTGCCCGGTAAAGCGATTCGGCGGGGATGATGCCCAATCTCGTCACGATATCGCGCGGAAGATCGGAGACGAGCATCAACGCTATCGAGCGAAGTTTATTTCTCAACGAGAGGGCGGTGTGGCCGTTCAACGAATAAGATTCTTGTAGCGCCTGTCCAAGGTTCCGGAAAGCAATATCGAACCAATCAAGAAAAGTATCGGAGCCGATACCGTCGCCGCATTGTGCGGCGGCAACGATCATTCCTCCGGGTTTGACCGCGTGAAAAGCATGGTGTATCGACTTATGAGATTGGATAAAGGTACCGTCGCGTGGAGCGCCGCCGGCACTGACGAGAACCACGTCCGCCTGTCGTTGAACGGGGACCTCGAATGTCCGGGCAGCATGGCTGCAGGCATAGCGGTGCGCAGCTACGGGATCGCCCGAAGCGATATGGACGACGTTGTCGTTCATATCGATGACCAGATTTATGGAAAAAACATGTTCGAGCATCCGGATTGCCTCGATGATATCCTCGTAGACCGGGTTGGCATCGAGGTTTCCGTCGCGGCACAGCTGATTAAAATTGCCTGAGTCATCGATCGTAAGACTGTGGTTTTTTCGGGCTGTTTTGTAGCCTGCAATGCCGGGAACGAGGAGCTTGGGACCTCCTCCGAATCCGGCAAAATAGTGATGCAGAATTCCTCCCAGGGTGATTATCAAGTCAGCGCCGAGCACTTGTTTGTTGAGGAGAATTTCGGTCCCCCGGCTTGTTGTACCGATATGCGCTAACGAGTTCGTATCTTTGCTGTTATGTTGCACGACGCGTACGGTGTCTACAATATAATCGCCGAGAAGCCGCCGGGCGTCTGCTTCGATCTGCCCCGTGTGTGTTCCGTTCGCGAAAATGAGTGTGATATTTTCCCTTGATATACGTAACTCTTCAAGGTAATTGAGGAGGAGCGGAACGGTTTTATCGAGCAGGCATTGGCGTGTTTTGTCGGGAACGACGATCAGGATTTTATACCCGGGTTTTACAAGTTCAGAAAGCGGATCTGCTTTGACGGGAGATTCCAAACTGGAAATAAGAGCCTCTCTGAGAGAGGGGAGAGGTACCTGTCCGGCAGGTTCCAAGTGGTTAATGTGCAGTGAATCATCGATCTGGCAATCGATCGAACCTTTACCATATTTAAGTTGGATTTTCATATATATGGGGATAAATCGTTGATTTAGTATACTTAAAGTGTTTGATTTTGTCAAGAAATCTTGTTTTTATAGAACCGGATACCGTATATAAGAAACAATTCGGAGAGACTCATATATGGCAGAGTTGATTATAAACGGGAATACCGTAACCGGATTGCTGATAGATCTGGACGGAGTCTTATATGTGGGCAAGGCTCCTGTCGAGGGAGCAGTCGCCTGTATGCGACGGATAGCTGACTCCGGCGTTCCGTACAGATATCTTACCAATACAACTCGAATGAGCCGTTCAACGCTCAGACAGGTCATAGGTGAGATGGGATTCCCGGGCGACGAGGAGACGATTTTCAGTACTCCGGTAGCGACGGCTTCCTATCTGAAGATGAAAAATCCGTCGGCGATTTATCTGATCGGAGATCCGTCGATCAGAGAGGACTTCAGGGAATTTACCTTTTCGGATAGCTCCGCAGATTATGTTGTTATGGGCGACCCCGGCAAGGAAATCAATCTGGAAAATCTTAATGCGGGATTCCGCTTACTGATGAAGGGTGCACAGTTGATTGCAATGCAAAAGAACCGTTTCTGGAAAACCGAGGAAGGACTGGTGTTGGATGCGGGTTCATTCGTCGCAGCATTAGAATTCTCATCGGGTAAACAGGCGGAGATCATAGGGAAACCGTCGGCTCATTTTTTTAAAACCGCCGTCGCTCTGCTCGGTATTCCGGTTGATCATATCTGTATGATCGGCGACGATATAGAGGCTGATATCGGTGGCGCTCAAAATGTAGGTTTACGGACCATTTTAGTTAAAACGGGTAAATATAGGGATGATATGCTCGATACATCGAATATTAAGCCGGATATGATACTCCTTTCTTTTTCTGAAATCTGCGATTACATAAAAACATAAGAATCTATAAATAGCTTGATTTTCAGATAAAAAGTTGCTATTTTCAAAAATTATTTTCGTGCGATTTGTACGGGACTCTTCGAGCGTTTGCCCTCAACATCTACTTTTCGATGTAAGTGTATGGAATTCTTAATCTTATAGCATTCCACATTCCTCTTTTCCCGCTGTGTATAAACGGTGGATAACTTCTCTCACATTATGAGATCGTTTCATACAAACCCTTAATATATAAATATTTAGGATAGAATCTTTACATATAGAAACTATTGTCATATTGTTGATTGTTTGTATGTAAAAATGTCATATACCTCAGAGGATGAGTAATGCATGTTTAAAGTATCCAAATCGACAATCGACTGGCTACTGGAGACATCGGGAAGCCATGTCGTTCATCCTGTGGTTTTTCTTACCCTCACCAGAATACTCGGCAAAACAGAGCGATCAAAAATCGTTGCAAGAGCGAAATCGGAAATAAATGATTACCCTCCAATAAAAAAGATCCTTTCCAAATCCCCGTTTATCTGGAAACCCGGTGAATTTCTCTACAGGAAATATGAAGGCGGTTTTTGGCAGCTCTCATTTCTTGCAGATTTATATGCGAATCCCGATCATCCCGAAATCAGGCGGGGCATTAATTTTATCCTTGATCGTGCAGATGTAGACGGATTCTTCAGCGTGCACTGCCTCTCTGCGAACTTATACCGTGCCATGTTACGTTTCGGATACTCGAACGATAGACGCGTTCTCAAGGGGCTCGAATATCAATGCAGGAGAGTCGTTGACAATAACGGCGCCGATTGTTTTGTTATGGATTATTCACTGCTCCCGACCTGTCATATGACGTTGCCGAAGATAATTTTTGCTTTGAGTTCGGTGCCCGGGCAAAAACGTACGGCCGTTATGAAAAAGGCGATGAATATCCTGATCAAAGAATTACGGGATACACGGATTTATCAATATGTCCCGGCGAATAACGAAACGTATAAGATGCAGGTAGAGGAGCTCGGCGAATCCGTGCCGGTGAACAGAAGGCGATCCGTGCGGGAGGACATACTCCGCCTAAAGGCTTCCTTCCTGAAGTCGCCGGGATTGGGGAAACGGCTGGAAAAAACCGGATGGTTCAGATTCGGTTATCCGAACAGCTATACCACGGATGTGCTCGAGGTATTGCATGCCCTCGCAGAGGTCGGAGTAAAAAAGCATAAGGAATTCAAAAGCGCACTCGATCAGGTCACAGAGAAAATAAAGACGGATGCGGAAGGGAAGCAGTTCCTGATTATGGAGTCCTCGCTCAATGATCGCATGATCGCACCGGTGGAAGAAAAGGGAAAACCGAGCAAGTGGCTGACGTACAACGCCCTGCGCGTCTTCCAGCACTTCGAAGGACTTGCGTTTGAAAGATGAAGCAGGAATCCCAACGAATCATACGCGTAGCCGTCGGAATCATTCTCCGTGAACGAAAGATATTATGCTGTCAGCGAAGGAAGGATGCGCGGTATCCACTCCAGTGGGAATTTCCGGGCGGCAAGCTGAACGACGGCGAATCGCCGGTCGAATGTCTGATTCGCGAACTGAGAGAGGAGCTCGGGATATCCATCACCGAGCCGGTCGAATACGATCGCCATACGACCGTCTACGAAGACAGCGGAAAATTCGAAGTGCATTATTACCTTGTTACTGCATTCACGGGTGAACCGAGAAACCGCACATTTGAACGGATACTGTGGTTGAAGCTTTCGGAACTCTCCCAAGTGCAATTCCTGAAGGGCAATCTGTCCGTTATTGAAAAACTCCGTTTGAATCCTCCTGAAAGTCCTGAACCCTGACCGGCATGGATCCACGTAAACGATTGCTAAATGTGTTTGCGGAGCGTAAGCATGAAATAACACATAGACTGGTCGAATTCAAAGCCGTTCCCGAGAGCGAATATTTCTACGAAATGGCTTTTTGCCTGCTCACCCCTCAGACAAGCGCCCGCGCCGCTGATCAGTCGATACGTATGCTCAAAAATCTGGACTATCAAAATACCGATATCGATGCAGAGCCGGTTCTCCGCAGCGGCGGTATGTACATACGCTTCCACCGCACCAAGGCCAAACGGCTCAAAGAATTAAAAACATCCTACCGGGAAGC
This sequence comes from uncultured Ignavibacteriales bacterium, assembly GCA_964495085.1. Taxonomy (GTDB): domain Bacteria; phylum Bacteroidota; class Ignavibacteria; order T3Sed10-11; family T3Sed10-11; genus CAZBUK01. The sequence continues at coordinate 83,270 of CAZBUK010000001.1, read as the reverse complement.
ATTTACAGTGCTCACATCGTCCGGCTTTACTGCCGTCGAACGCAGAGCCGAGTTGATCCGTATCGTAAAAGGCTACGGCTACAAGGAAGCATCGCATCTCCTCCGAAACATCGGAAAGAACGAAGGACTGGCGATCCTCGACCGGCATATTCTCAGGAACCTCAATCGGCTCGGCATCATAGAATCGGTGCCGAATTCACTCTCTCCAGCGGCATACCTTAAGGTAGAAAATCTTTTCGTTTCCTTTGCCGAATCGCTCAGCATACTTCCCGACGAGCTCGACCTTCTCTTCTGGAGTATGGAAACCGGAACGGTCCTCAAATGAAAAAGTACGGCGTTCAATTGCATTTACTTTTCGATTTCCTTATTATTCATTATGTTTCGGCGTTTAGTTAAACTAAAACTTGAGGACGACGGCATACCCGGATGAAAATGCTTATCGCAGGCGCCGGTCTGATGGGGAGAGCTATCGCATTTGACCTCTTGAGATTCGGCAAAGGTATCGAAATTGGCCTTGCGGATGCGTATGTGGAACAATTGAATTCCGCCGTCCGTCTTTTAGAGAGGAATTGCAGCACGCATCTTCTCGATTGTACCCACGAGAGCGATGTCGAAGATATCTTCCGGGGGTATGATCTCGTCATCAGTGCGTTGCCGTATCATCTCAACGAGCGTTTAGCTGCGCTAGCCGTGCGCTCCCGCTCTCACTTCATCGACCTCGGGGGTAATTCGAGGATCGTCAGAAAAGAGATGGAATTATACAGACACGCACACGACGCTAAAGTTGTCGTTATACCGGATTGCGGCCTTGCGCCGGGACTCTCAAACATCTTCGCGATGGACGGATACCGGAAGCTCGATACGGTATTCGAGATGCATGCTCGCGTAGGCGGAATACCGGCGCAGCCGAAGCCGCCCCTCCTGTATCAGCTTGTATTTTCAGCGGAAGGACTTCTGAACGAGTACACAGAGCCGGTGGAGATAATCACCGACGGGGTCAGGAGAATTGTCGATCCGATGACCGCTCTCGAGGAGATAAGATTCGACGAAGTCGAAGGCCGCCTGGAAGCATTTTATACATCGGGAGGCTTATCGCTGCTGCCGGAAAAACTCGAAGGGAAACTCGATGAGCTCTCATACAAGACCATCCGTCATGCAGGCCATTGCGAACGGTTTAAAATGCTCCTCGATCTCGGTTTTGCAGGCAACGATCCGGTTATGGTCGGCGGAGGTATCCATACATCCCGCGAATTATTTGCCGAGCTGCTCCGCCGGAAATTATCGGGTGAAGACGCGGATATGGTATTGTGCAGGGTCGATATCCTCGGTAAAAGGGAGGGAGATAAGATACGGATACGATATGAACTGACCGATCATTACGATAAGGCCCGAAATATGAGCGCGATGATGCGGACGACCGCCTTCCCGGTCTCGATTACGGCTCTGGCAATAGCCGATGGCGGGATGAAACAACGAGGATCATTCCTGCCCCACGATTTCCTGAACGCGGAAACGATGATCGCGGAATTGCAGAAGAGAGACATCGTAGTGAACGTGACCGAAGTACCGGTTGCATGATTGAGCGCACGAAACAGCCTTACATTTATATTATGCCGATATTTCGCAGGTGATTTCGAAATGACTCTTTCATAATACACAGGGAAATCCCGAGATCCTTGAGAAACTATGGCACCACTGAGCGCCGTTGTGCATATAGCGGATCTGCTCTGTCAGCGATGGGGGGTGAGCATCGACGAGGGAGAGAGAAACTATACCCTTATTAACGATGAAGGCTGGCAAATTCTGATCGAGGAACAGCGTACCTGCAGACGGTAGATCCCGAACGTGTGGCATTCGATCTCAAGGTTGATGTACTTTCCGCAGGTCGTTTTCGAATACAACGATTAAGATTAAGGACAAACCGATCGACGATGATAAGCAGGAGTTGGTGTTTATGATGTTCCGTTTCATTATAGCCGTAATAATCTGTGTCCTATGTACAGACTGGATGCTGGCGCAGACGCAAACGTCCAGGGTGGAAATAGAAGGGAGAGACGGAAATCCCGCGCTGATTGCGACTTTCATGGAAAGGTCGGTTCAATTCGGTTCGATGCGGGATATGGCCGATGCGCTTCATATCGGATTATACCGCAGCGGCGAGACCGGCAAGATCGAATTGAAAACCGATCGGTTCCGTCTGAAGGCTACGCCCGATAATCCCTTCGTCGTCGTCACCGACATTCATACCAGCGCCCAATCGATATATCAGCTGCCGGTAAGCGTGATTGCCGCGGGCGAGGATCTCTTCGTGCCGATGTCTTACTTCGCTCAGTTTCTGGATATCGTTCTTCCGTCGAATGTCGAATTCAAAGAAACGGAACGAACGCTCGCGGTTGGCGCGCTGCCGTCGGACCCGGCCTCCGATATTACCGCGATGGAATTCGAGGAACGCGCAAACGGGTATATGATCAGATTACGTGCAACCCGGCCGTTTAAGGATTTTTCCGGCTTCTACCGCGAGGACGGCTGGTTTTACCTGACCATTGTAGGTGCGCGGATTGATCAGTCGGTATTTACCCGTTTTCAGCCGAGAGCGCCAATCCGTAAGGTGGTCCCCGTCCAGTCACCGACGTCCTTCCAGCTGTCGATTCAGTTGAACCGCGAGATCAACTCGACCGATGTGTTCCATGATCCGCAGAGTGACGATCTGATCATCGCGCTTCATAAAAAACCCGATCCGGGAAAAATCGCTCAACATACCCCGGGCAACGGACCGGCGGATATGATCAACCGCGAGCGCGATAGATGGAAACTCGACGTCATTGTGATCGATCCGGGACATGGCGGCAAGGATCCGGGAACGATCGGTGTCCGGGGTACGAAAGAGAAGGACGTGACGCTCGGGATTTCCCGCAAATTGGGAGAGCTGATTAACAAACGGATGCCCGAATCGAAGGTGATATTTACCAGGGATACAGACGAATTCGTCGAATTGGACAGGAGAGGCCAGATCGCGAATGAGGCGGGGGGAAAATTGTTTATCAGCATACATGCAAATTCGACACGCCGGAAACCTGCTCCCCAGCGGGGATTCGAGATATATCTTCTCCGGCCGGGCCGGACCGAGGAAGCGATCCGCATTGCGGAACGGGAGAACTCCGTGATTCGTTTCGAAGACGATCACGAAGAGAGGTATGCGCATCTCTCGGATGAAAATTTCATACTCGTAACGATGGCTCACAGCTCCTATATCAGGTACAGTGAACTATTCGCAGATATTCTTCGGACGACCATGGAAAAGAGTACGCTCGTCGAGAACAGGGGTGTGCGGCAGGCAGGATTCTACGTGCTCGTCGGGGCTTCGATGCCCGGCGTCCTGTTCGAGGTCGGATATCTCTCGAACGCCGACGAGGAGAAGTATCTGGCGAGTGCGCAGGGACAGCTTCAGGTCGCAGATGCGATTTACGGCGCGATCGAACGCTACAGCAGGGAGTACGAATCTATGTTCGAGCCGACGGTTACGGGAATGGGCGGCTCACGCTGACGAACCTTTCACTTTCTTCCGAATCATGATTCGCGATGTGATCTCCGCATCAAGACGTATTTCTCTCGAGCCGACTCCGACATGCATCGTACCGTTCTCCCGCGCAAGAACGGTGAATTCGCTGTTCGGCACAAGTCCTTCCTGCCATAACGCTGCGAGGACATCGGGGTACTGATCGCTGACGCGCGTAATCACTCCATGTTCACCGATTTTCAAGCTGATAAGCGGGACATCGTCCGGCTCGGGCATCGTTCCATCCTTCTTCGGAATCGGCGCTCCATGCGGATCGGTTTCAGGAAATCCCAGTCGCTCGTCGATCTCGTCGACCAGGTCCTCCGGCAGGTCATGCTCCATTCGTTCCGCTTCCTCATCGACATGCTCCCAGGCAAAATCCGCTTTCTGCGTAAGATAGGTCTCCCAGAGCCGGTGCGATCTGATAAGTTTCATAGCCACGCTGACGCCTGAATCGGTCAATTCATATTGATTGCCAGCGGCAGGAACGACAAGTCCGCGCTGTATCAGGATACGCAGCAGCCCGGCGATCCTCTTTTCGGATATGCCGAGATATGACGCGAGGTGGTTCGCCGTTTCGGGCTTCTTCCCGTCCTTCATCTGATAACAGGCTTTGACGATATCGTCGAGCAGGTGGCGTTCCTGTAACCTCCGCCTGCGCAGCGCCCGCGTGAGAATTCCCTGGCGTGGAGAAAAGACAAGCGTAATCAGAAAGATTGCAGATGCGACGAGTACCATCGCCGAACCCGACGAATAATTCATCCAGTACGAAATATACAAACCGAGGATCGCTGCCAGCGCACCAAACAGGCCGGCGAGAAGTATCATTTTGGGGAGACGATCCGTCAGCAGGTATGCGGTCGAGCCGGGAGTGATGAGCATTGCGACGACGAGAATGATTCCCACCGCCTGCAATGATGCAACGATGGTCATCGAGAGAATTCCCATGAGGAAGTAATGTATCAGGCCGGTGCGCATACCGATCGCCTTCGCCATCGTCATGTCAAATGAAGTGAGCAGCAGCTGCTTATAGAAGAGCACGATCGATCCGATGACGACCAGTCCGATAACTGATGCGAGATATAAGTCGCCTCCCGAGACTCCGAGCGGGTCGCCGAAGAGGAAGTGCTGCAGATCGAGGTGCACCGCCTGCAGCCTGCTGATGAGCAGAATGCCGAGGGCGAATATACCGATGAAGACCACGCCGATGGCGGTATCCTCTTTGATTTTACTGTTTCTGTTCACGAAGCCGATCAGGAGCGCTGTGACGATGCCCGCGATCACCGCTCCGATAAAGAGCGACAGGTGTCCTTTGCCGGCGATCATAAAAGCGATTACGACCCCCGGGAGGACGGCGTGAGAAAGCGCATCGCCGATAAATGCCATGCGCCGCAGGATGAGAAAACATCCGAGTGTTCCATTGATGACACCCACGAGAACCGAGGCCATCAGCGCGCGCTGCATAAACTGGTACTGAAGCGGCTCTATAAAGAGATCATAGAATAAGTTCATGGTACCGCACCGATTAATTTTTCAGTCTTCTGGAGTATGGTTAACCGTCCGCCGTAGGTCTTGCTCAGTATTTCGGGACGGAATACCTCCCCGGTCGGACCGTGCGCGATGAGCCGCTGGTTGATGAGAATCAGAGAAGAGAAATATTCCTGGATCTTCCCGAGGTCATGGTTTACGACCAGAACCGTTTTTCCTTCTGATTCGAGCTTGTTCATCAGATTGATGATCGCATGCTCGGTTGCTGCGTCTACACCGACAAACGGTTCGTCGAGGAGCAGGATGTCCGACTGCTGAGCCAGCGCCCGGGCGATGAATACCCGTTGCTGCTGTCCTCCCGACAATTGGCCGATCTGCTGATGTCGGAACTCGGTCATACCCACCATCCCGATCGAATCCTCAACGATCCTCCGGTCGGAAGCCTTCGGCCGTTCGATGGCGCGGAGATGGACGAACCGTCCCATGAGGACGACATCATCGACCGTAACGGGGAAATCCCAGTCAATCGACTCCTTCTGGGGGACGTATGATACCCGGTGGCGCTGTTCGTCGATCGTTTTGCCGAAAATTCGCACGGTGCCGTTATCGATCGGAACGAGTCCCAAAATCGCCTTGAGCAGGGTCGACTTACCGGCGCCATTCGGTCCCACGATGCCGGTAATGCCGCTTCCGCGGATTTTAAGGTTGACCGATCGAACAGCCGGCTGCCTGTGGTACGATACGGTTAGATTCTGTATCTCGATAATCGGTACGTCATTATGTTTGTTCATACAGGTTGTCGATGGTACTGTATAGTATTATTTCGCCGTTATCATGCCCTCTGAGAGAGCTTCGACTATGGTACGGACATTATACCGGACCATGCCGATATACGTCCCCCCTTCCTCGTCCGGATGGCCGAGCGAATCGGAGAAGAGCTCTCCGCCGATCTTTGCACCGGCATCGCGGGAGATTTGTTCCAGCATCTTCGGGTTGACGCTCGTTTCGATGAAGACGGCCGGTACCTTCGCTTCTTTTATTACATTTACCAGCTTGATCACGTCTCTGGTCTGCGGCTGCGCTTCGGTGCTTATACCCTGCAGCGCCAGAACCCTGATGCCGTACGCGTGGCCGAGATACCGGAAAGCATCATGGCTCGTTATGAGTATTCTTCTGTCTTCGGGCAGGCGTTCGACTATATCCCGAATCCAGGTATCAAGAGAGTCAAGCCGCGATTTATAAAATTCCGCTCGCCGGGTGAATAATTCCGCTCCGTCGCGGTCGATCATCGTCAGCCCCTCCACGATGTTATCGACGTAAAAGTGCATATTCCTGACGTCGAACCATGCATGCGGATCGGGTTCTCCATGCCGCACTTCATCGCGCAATGGTTCTACACCATCTGTTACTCTGATCATCGGGCGATCGCCTCCCGCGTTCCTGGCAAGCTCGACGAGCCATCCCTCCAGTTCGAGACCGTTCAGGAGAACCAGGTCGGATTGCGCGATCTTTCTCGCGTCGCCGGGAACGGGTTGGTAGATATGCGGATCACCGCCGACCGGCATGATGCAATAAATCTCAACCCTCTCGCCGGCGATCTCCGCTGCAATATCGGCAATGATCGTTGTCGTTGCGACAACGAGCGGTTTTTCCCGTTCGCTTCCTTCGCTTTTTCCCCCGCATCCCGGCAGTGCCCAGAGAAGCGCGATCGCTATGGAAACGATATATATAATTTTATACTTCATGCGTTGCTATCTCCCAATTCGATTTTAGGTTTTCGGATTCTGGTCGACGAAAATGTTTCGTGCGACCTGGCGGCTCACGCTGACGCAAATTACCCGATATCATTCCTCAGCCAGTCAGTACCCGCCATACCTGTGCGACAAAAAAGCAAATAACAATTCCCATAACAAGGGGGATAAGTGCGGCAAGCGATGTCCATTTTATGCTCCCGGTTTCCTTGTAGATCGTATACAATGTCGTCGAACAGGGATTATGGAGCAAGCTGAAGAGCATAAGATTAACCCCTGTGAGGAGCGTCCACCCGCCCGCGCCAAAGATTTCCGCTGTGGCTTCGTAGGAATCAAGCTCGAACATGACCCCGCTCCCGGCGCCTATCTCATGCATACCGAGAGAGGTTACTGTCAGCATAAGTAATGTCGGGATGACAATTTCATTCGCGGGGATGGCGACGATATATGCCAGTAGAATAATACCGTTGAGACCGATCAGGTAGCCGATCGGATCACCCCATCCGATAACGTGATCTGCGATGCTCATTTGTCCAATTGAGACGTTTGAAATCAACCAGATAACGAGCCCGGCGGGAAGTGCAAACAATATCGCTCGCCATAATACGAATATCGTCCGGTCGATGAGCGATGTGTACAATGTTTTCAGTATGCGAGGAGGTCTGTACGGAGGTAACTCAAGACTGAATGTCGAAGCTTCACCTCGCAGGATGGTATGGGATAGCATCCAGGAGACGACGAGACTGAGCAGAACACCGAGCACTGCGACGCTGACGACGGCTGCTGCGGAGATCAATCCGGCAAAATGTGCGGGGACCAGTGTGCCGATGAATATTGTCGCGATCAAGATTTGAGTAGGCCACCTGCCGTTACAGAGAGAAAAATTATTTGTGAGAATAGCGATAATCCTTTCTCGCGGGCTGTCGATTACCCGGGTCGCAATAACCCCCGCCGCATTACAACCGAATCCCATACTCATCGTGAGCGCCTGTTTTCCATGCGCGCCCGCTTTTCTGAAAAGCGCGTCCATATTAAATGCAACTCGCGGCAGATAGCCGAAATCCTCGAGCAGGGTAAAGAGCGGAAAGAAGATTGCCATCGGGGGCAGCATGACGCTGACGACCCATGCGATGCTTAGGTATATCCCGTCGATCAACATTCCGTCCAGCCACCACGGTATTCCGAGGATACTTGCGGACGATTTTAAAAACGGATGTACTGTTTCAACTAATACGCCGAATAATAAACCTGACGGTACGTTCGATCCTTCGATCGTTAGCCAAAAAACGACAGCTAGCATCGCGATCATCAAAGGAAAGCCGAACGTTTTACTCGTCACGAGGCGGTCGATCGTCCGGTCGAGATCGAAACGCGGCTTCTCGTCGTTCTTACGAACGGATTTCTCTGCTATTCTTGCGGCGTCCGCGTATATTGTTTCAAGAAGGGTGTCGTAAATGTTTTCTCCGAATTCCCTTCTGAACCGCTGTGCCGTTGCTATGATTTCTTCACTTCCGCCCTGCTTATCCTCTTCCATCTGATTCCTGTAGTAATGTCCCTGTGTTCTCTGCATATAGCATACCAAGCTCACCCGATGCAATCGCGTCGGATATGCGTTGATCGCCTTCCAAGAGCCTGAGAGCAACCCATCGGGCATTTGGAAGGTGGGGAAAATAGCTCAATACCTTTTTCGTCATTGACTCGACGACGTGCGACAACTGAGGCGAGGTATTCTTTATCCGGTAAGGCTTACATATATACGCTCCGGTTGCGACGTCTGAGATGGACTGTACGAGCCGGGCCATCCCCATTTTTTTTCTGGCAGCAGTAGAAATCACGGGAACGCCTAACTCCCGTGAGAGTTGACGTTCATCCACCTCAAGATTATGTCGAGCAGCCTCATCGATCAGGTTCAGGCAGACTACCACACGATCGGTTATCTCGAGAATCTGTAATACCAGATTGAGGTTCCTTTCAATACGCGTCGCATCAATCACGATGACGGTAACATCAGGCTGCCCGAACAGCAGAAAGTCCCGGGCAATCTCTTCATCGGTACTCATTGATAGGAGCGAGTAAGTTCCCGGGAGATCGACAATTCTAAATTTATAATCGTTGAATGAAAATGCACCTTCCGCTCTCGCTACTGTTTTTCCCGGCCAGTTGCCGGTATGCTGTCGCAGACCGGTCAGGTTGTTGAAAACGGTGCTCTTTCCGGTATTCGGATTACCGGCGAGAGCGATTAAATAGTCGTACTTGTTCATATCCAATCCGAGCTTTTTGAGGTTGCTCGTCTTATACGCCGGGCATGATTCGCATGCTTGCATATCTGTCATATCGTCAGCCCTTATACCTTTTTTATAAAAATTCCATCTGCCTGTTTTTTACGGATTGCAATTAAAGCGCCACGAATCCGGTAGGCTGTCGGATCTTTACCCGCGCTCGTCATGACGGCGGTAACTCTCGTTCCGGGAACGATCCCTAGATCCATCAGCCGACGCCGCTGCTGTCCCCGAATCTTTCTCGAAATGGTGATAATTTCAGCTATTTCATCTATGCCGATGCTTGAGAGTGGGATGAAATCTTTTCTGATCTCTTCCGTATCGCGAATCTGTCGCACGAGGATGTTCGCCGCAAAGAGAGGTGCCAGGATACACTCGTTGCCGTCCGCTTCAAAAATAAGTCGATCTTGTGTGGCATCGATGATTCGCACCTGCATGCCCATGTGGAGATCCTGAGCGACCAGTTGCCGGTATATTGCTTCAGGTTCGTCTTCGATATGAATGATTCGTGCGAAGACACCCTTCCCTAGCTCGCTAAGGGGAATCCCCTTTCGTCGCGGAAGAATCCCGCCGATTGTGGGAATCGGATCGCCGTGGGGATCGGTGAGCGGGTTTCCGATACTCGCTGCAAGTTTATCCGCTTCATCGGGTGTCATCAGATGTTCCTGAACCTCTGCCTCGGTATGCCAATCAGTCTCGCGTACTCCGGTCTCGTCGGCGAGATATCGCTCCCATATGCGGTGTATCCGAATGACACGGAGCGCGTAGGATCTTCCTTCGGCTGTTAATTGAATCCCGTCGCGCAGCGACGCCACCAAACCCATTGATGCAAGGCGCGTCACAAGTTTTGCCGCTCGGTCTCCAGAAATGGATACATTCCCTGCAATACTATCCAGCGAACAATCGATACTCCGGTACTCACAATCATATATGTGTTTCAACGCATCTTCGATCAAAACCCGGTCGGAGTTCATCCGCGCACGCGAGGCTCGCGCAAAAATGCCTTTCCGTGGGTATAGAAGGAGAACAATTACTCCGATTACCGATAATGCGATTATCAGAGCGATATATGGGTCGATTAGAGGCTCCATTCATATCACCATTCAGGATTATTCGATACGACTATGATTGGATCTCGATGAATATGTTCCGCGCAACCTGTTTGCTGATATATACTACTTTATCGCTCAATACAATCTGCATCGAACCGTCGAATTCGACTATCAACAGAACTTCGACCTCGGAGCCGATGGTGATTCCCAAATGTGCCATGTGCTTGAGCAGGCTTTGAGAGAGATCGTTGACACGGACGATTTTACCGCGTTCCCTTACTTTCAACTCAGCAAGCGATGGGTTTGAATCTTCGATTATAACACCTTCACGGGTCGGAATAGGATGCCCATGCGGGTCGTGTGTGGGATAGCCGAGGGCCTTATCAAGCCGGTCTTCAAGATCCGGTGACGTTATATGCTCAAGCTTTTCCGCCTCGTCGTGCACCTCGTCCCACGTATACCCGAGAAAATCAACGAGGAACATCTCCCATAACCGGTGGCGACGGATCGTATGGAGCGCCATGGTTCTACCGCTTTTTGTCAGTTCCACCCCGCGGTATGGCCGGTACTTGATGAGATCGCGGTCCGACAGCCTTTTTACCATATCCGTCACGGACGCCGCCGAAACATTGAGCGCATCGGCTAATGACGAGGTACTGACCCGGTCGCGTTCCGATTGGAGTCTGTAGATGTTCTTGATATAATCTTCAATTTGTGATGACATAAAAATATATTTTTAGTGGTGAATATTATATTTAGGTTAACCTAAAAAAATTAAAGTAACGAAAATATCACTCTAAGTCAAGCATATGTATTACTGTTGTCTCGGTTTGAGCGCCCGTTTTCCGTCTATGACGAGGTTTGGGTCGACCGTTATCAGGCCGCGCTGGATAAGACTGTTCAGCACAAAGTCGATTGTTACGGGAGGGAACGACGTCTTGAAAAAGTTGCGGATGGATCGTCGGGACGTCGCAATGCTGGTATTGAGAAATCTAAGGATAATATATTCAAGAGATTCCTCTCCATGCAGATCGCCGGCGAGATCATCGAGTTTATCGAACCATTGCCTGGGCGTCATCCAGTAGATTTCATCGTTACGTGTTCTTCGTCCGCGTACAATGCGAAGATCCCTTCCGAGCGCCTCTATAGTTCTCGTCAGCCGGCGCGCGTCGGTTTTTTTCCGCTGCAGGAAGGTCATGCGCAATTCTCTTCGAGTTGCTCCACCCGAATCGTTTATATGCTTCAGGATGGAATCCTCCAGTCTCGTCGGACGGCGGCGAACGCCCGAGAATCGTGTCCGGATCGGCGTGCAGAGTAAGCGGTACAGTCTGATGAATACGTCCCGGTAAACGATCACCGGATGCTTGCCGAAACAGTTCACTTCGATGAACAGCTTATGACGTTCGTATATACGGAAAGTTTCGGACAGGATTTCATGGAAGGGATCGTCGTTCGTATACGAAAAGGATCCTTCGAGCTCCGTGCTTCCCTTGATGGTTTGTATCAGCGAGGGGAGCAGGTTTTTCTGTACATGGTAGGTGTAGCAAAACCCCGCCTTCTTTAAGAACTCCCTGATTTCTTTTTCATTATTGGGTGCAAGACCCGGACTGAGCCGCCATACTTCAATTCGTCTTTTTTGAAGCTCGCGAAGTGTCATGCTCCCTGCTTCGCTTTTTGTTCCCTGATGGCATCCTCGAGCGACGTACCGGTCGCATAGAAACGGCGCCATTTTTCCGGAGGCGAAGGCGCGGTAGCGAGCGAGACGACGATCAACACCAGGATAGACGATCCCGCAGCGGGGAGGATGATGTATTCTTCGGATAACAATGGAGTAGCGAGTATTCTGTTCGCCACCGTTATGCCGAGTGTTATGCCCATGCCCGTCGCGATTGATGCAACTCCTCCCGCGATGGTGACGCGTTTCCATAAAAACGCGGCAAGGAGCGCCGGCGTCAATCCCGCCCCGACCATCGTATAAGCGGTGAATGCCATTGCCAGAACCGTCGAGAACTGCGTGAGCAGGAGGTAAGCCAGAATGCCGAGCAGCACCACCATGATCCGCTGGATAATTATAATGCTCCGCTGGTCGGCATCCGGGTTGATAAACCTCTGATATATGTCTCGCGTTACGTTGGTGGACGGGGTGAGCAGAAAACTGTTCCCGGTGGAAGTGATGATGGCGACCGATGCACAGATCAGGAGCAGACCCCCGATGACCGGTAAGCCTACTTCGGTGCTGTAGCGCGCCGTGTGAAGAATTATACGTTCGGTCTCCTGAAGATCGAAGTAGCTGTTTGCGAAAATGGCGAGCGATGCTATCGCGGTCTCGACGAGGATGGTGCCGATCACCCACCAGATAACCGCCGTCTTAGCCGATTTCTCATTCTTTGCCGAAAAAAACTTCTGATACATGTTCGATTCACCCAGGAGGAGAAAAAAGGTGGGGAAGAAAATACCCATCGCCCATAAAAAGCTGTGACCGCCGAGGAGTTGGAAATGATGCGGATCGAGCGTCGCGGTAAGGTGTTCGGCCCCGCCGATGTTCACAAACACAACCGGGACGGCAATCAGCACGGCTGCGGTGATGACGGCGCCGTTGATAATATCGACCGAAACAATGGAGAGCATCCCCGCGAACGCCGTAAAGGTGATGATAAATCCCGCGGTGATCAGAATTCCCGTTTCGACCGGGATGTCGGCGACGAGGTTCAGCACGAAGCCCCCGCCGCGGAACTGATAGCCGACGATCGTCGTGTAGGCGATTATGATGACGATGGTTCCGAGGATTCTCGCCCACTTATTATAGCGCAGCTCGAGAATGTCGGGAACCGTGAATTCTGCAATCCGGCGTACGCGCGCAGCCAGGAAAAAAACGATGATGATGCCGCACCATGCGCCCGCAGCCATCCAGAGCTCGGAGAAACCGACGCGGGCGGCAAGTCCGGCTCCCGCAAGCAGACTTCCCGAACCGATCCACGTACAGAGCAGAGTTCCCACCAGACGTGACGTGGGAACAGAACGTCCCGCAACCATAAAGTCTTCCTGGTTCTTCACGAAAAAACTTTTTCGGATGGAGATTGCCATCAGCAGGGTAAGATAGCCGAGAACGACCCAGAAGAAAATCACGTCGGTGTCCTTTCCGTTACTGTAGGTGAGGGGATTCGGCACGGAATAATCTCATCAAGATATGTAAATTGAATATAATATCAAATAATTGTTATTATTGAAAAAAATTAGTAACCTGTATCCGGTATGCAGCGTACAATAAAAGAATATGAACAAGAACGAAAACACTTGTCCTGTATGGCAGACACTGGCGATATCCCCGATTATCTCTATCCGAATTCCCGCACCTACCGGCTCGATTTGAAACGCTGTATGGTGCGTACCTGCGACGGTGAACTGGCAGAGGTGAGCTACTATGAAAGAAATAATTGGGTGACCGTCGAATACAAGTGCAATACCTGCGGTAGGGAGTTCACGGTAAAAGTGGAGATCTGAACGAAAACGCGCCCCCGGTCGATGCTCGCCGACCGTGACGGGATATCGATACCTCTGCCCGTACGCTCCCGCACCTTGAAAAAAACGTAAACGGTTTTCCCGGCGCCCATCCAGGTATCGGTGCAGTTCTACTGTTGGGTTCCGATTGTTTTCGTAACTTGTGAATACCTCGTCTATGCTTGCTCTCGATTGTCCGGCGTGTAATCGCAGAAACCGTAAAGAGATTGTCCTCCGTGCAGGGACTTCACGGCGAACGGTATGTCCCTTCATTTCGTAGAACTGATCCGGAAAAAGAGAGAGGGGTTCGAGCTCTCGAAAGATGAGCTTGCATCGCTCGTTACCGCTTATGTCGACGGAGAGATCCCAGACTACCAGATGGCCGCATTTCTCATGGCCGTCTATTTTCGCGGTATGACCCTCGGCGAAACGATCGAGTTCACCAGGAGGATGCTGCATTCCGGAACGGTCGTTGACCTGTCTGACATACCCGGCGTGAAGGTCGATAAACATTCGACCGGCGGTGTCGGTGATAAAGTCTCGATCATACTGGCTCCGCTGGTAGCGGCATGCGGCGTGCCGGTTCCCATGATCTCGGGAAGAGGTCTCGGCCATACGGGCGGAACGCTCGACAAGCTCGAATCGATTCCGGGCTTCAGGACCGATCTCGGGATCCGGGAATACAAGGATGCGATAGCGAAAGTCGGAACGGTGATGATCGGTCAGACGGCCTCGATTGCGCCTGCTGATAAAAAAATGTATGCTCTTCGCGATGTAACCGCAACCGTCGAATGCATCCCCCTCATCGCCGGGAGTATCATGAGTAAGAAGCTCGCGGAGGGAATCGACGCGCTCGTACTCGATATCAAGACCGGAACTGGTGCATTCATGAGCGATCTCCCGAAAGCGATTGAGCTCGGCCGCACCCTGGTCGGAATCAGCGAAGGATTCGGCAAACGGACGCTCGCATTCGTGACCGATATGAACCAGCCGCTCGGATACGCTGTCGGAAACTGGCTCGAGGTAGAAGAGTGCATCCGATGCCTGCGCGGAGAGAATGTCGGCGATCTCATGGAGCTTACTTACACGCTTGCGGGCGGAATGCTGTACCTGGGCAACGCTGCGCCGACGATAGGCGAGGGGGAAAAAATCGCACGAGCCGCCCTGGAGAACGGTAAAGCCTTTGACAAATTTCTGGAGCTCGTCGCCTGGCAGGGAGGCGATGTGGGTTTTATCAAGAATCCGGAATCGTATCCTGCAGCGCAGATCGCCGCAGACGTGATGAGCGTAGACAATGGTTACGTGTCGGCGATCGACTGCCGGGAGATCGGACTCGCCGCCGTACTCCTCGGAGCCGGAAGAACGAGACTTGACGGCGAGATAGATCCGGCGGCGGGTATCAGATTGTATAAAAAAATCGGCGACAAGGTCAGTAAAGATGAGCTCCTCGCTAAGGTATATGCCTGGAAGGGTGTGGATACCGCCAAGGCCGTTTTCCGGATCCGTTCGGCGTATTCTATCGGCGAGGTACGGAATGCAGAACCCGGATTGATCTACGGAATCATAGATAAAAACGGTTACCGGGACTACGATCGCGGATCCTGACAGCCGTTCGGGTCCAAAACGAACAATCATCGGAGTTACCGGTTTCAGGACGTCGTTATCGATAAACTCATCAGCGAGACAGGAGGAGAAGAAGCATATGTTTGACTTTTTAAAAAAGACGTATTTGTTCGGACTCGGCATCGCGAGTATGACAAAAGAGCGGGTGGAAGAGATGGTCGACGAGATGGTTAAACGCGGTGAGGTCGCCGAGAAGGATCGCAGCAAGGTGCTCGACGATCTGCTCTCCCGGGCGAAAGAGGAGCAGCAAAAATTATCGTCGACGGTGAAGGAGAACGTGAAGAACATAGTTCATGAGATGGGATTGCCGACGCGGGATGAGTTGCTCGCACTCGTCAAACGTGTTGAAGAGCTTGAGAACGAGTTGAAGCGGTCCCGGGAGTAATGATCCGGCCGCTGAAAGTATACCGCACGTATAAGCGTTTGAACCGGTACCGCGAAGTCGCCTTCACGCTCGCGAAGTACGGGTTTGGCGATATCGTCGATCGCATCGCTCCCGATATTCTTATCCGGCGAAAGTTTATGAAACGGAGAAGGCTGCAGTCGTTGCAGCCTACCGCGACGCGTATCCGTCTTGCCCTCTCGGATCTTGGACCCACCTTTGTGAAATTCGGCCAGCTCCTCAGCACCCGCCCGGACCTGATTCCCGCAGAGTATATCTCGGAACTGGAACGGCTCCAGGACGAGGTACCGCCGTTCTCATACGATGAGGTCCGAACCATCTTCATCGAAGAGCTCGAACGTGAACCCACGGCTCTCTTCACTTCCTTCGAAACCGCGCCCATTGCTTCCGGATCGATCGCGCAGGTTCACAAAGCGGTATTACCGACCGGCGAACGGGTTGCGGTTAAAATTCAACGACCGAACATCCGCCGGACCATCGAGACCGATCTCTCGATCCTTGCCGAACTCGCCGCCCTGTTCGAGAAGCATATTGCCGAAGCCGCGTTGTATCGCCCGCGCGATCTGGTCGATCAATTTTCGGCCACCATCCGGAGAGAGCTTGACTTTATCGCGGAAGCCTATGCAGCCGAGCGTTTGAGAGCGAACTTCGAGAATTACGATTCATTCTTCATCCCGAAGGTTTACCGGGATTACACTACCGAGAAAATACTTACGCTCGAGTACGTCGACGGAGTTAAAATAACCAATCTAAAGGAGATCGAAGCGAGGGGATACGACAGGAAGATAATCGCCCGGAACGGCGCACGCGCAATTCTGAAAGAGGTGTTCGAAGACCGTTTTTTCCACGGCGATCCCCACCCGGGGAATTTTTTTGTGCTCCCCGGCAACGTAATCGCCGCTGTCGATTTCGGCATCATCGGAAGGATCGACGAAGAAACAACCGATCACCTCGTCGCCCTGCTGAATGCCCTCATCGGCAGAGATATCCAGAAAGTGATACGGGCGTTTAAATCGATGAACATTCTCGACGACGATGTCGATCAAACGCTCTTGAAGTCCGATTTGACGGAATTCGTCGACCGATACTACGGACTTCCCCTGGATAAGCTCGAGGCCGACCGGATCATCAATGATCTTCTGTCGGTTCTGAGGCGGCATCGCCTCAAACTGCCGGTGAATCTCGCCATCATGGGACGAATGCTCCTCGTCTCGTCGGGTGTGGGGAGAATGCTCGACCCGAAGTTCGATATGGTTGCAGAGGCAAAACCGTTTGTGGAATCGTTCCTCTTTCGACGGTTCGACCCGCGCAAGCAGGTGAAAGAGATTTTCGAACTTTTTGACCGGTACCGGGCCGCGGTTAAATCGATACCCGGCGACGTCGAGGAGATCGTTCAGAAGCTGAAAAAAGGAAAAATGATCGTATCGCTCCATCACGAGGGATTGAACAAGTTCATTCTCGAGATGGACCGGTCGTCGAACCGGATATCCTTCAGTCTTATCATCGCCTCGCTGATCGTCGGTTCTTCGCTCGTTATGCAGATGGACCGGGGTCCGATGCTCTTCGGATTTTCGATCTTCGGTCTGATCGGCTACCTCATCGCCGCCCTGCTCGGTCTGTGGCTCGTGATCGCAATTTTACGGTCGGGAAAGATCTGATCTCCCCGGAGGTGTCCGGCGCCTTCCCTGCCGCCCCGAACCGTTACAGAGCGTTTTGACATTGAATTGTTTTCTTTATATACTACGAACGTCTGAGGCTTCATGCTTCTAAGTAGAGTGTTTTTCGCTTCTTTCTTCGATGTTTCCATCCCGATTACTGACTGACATTTTACATACAACATACGTTGAGGATAGAGTGCTCGTATGAAAACCGTGAAAGAGATTATCGGTAACCGCATCGTCATAACCATCCAGGAGGGCGATCCGGTAGTGCATGCGGCTCGCGTCATGGCGGAGCACAGGATCGGAGGATTGCCGGTTCTGATGGACGACCGCCTCGCCGGTATTTTCACCGAGCGCGATATGATCACGCGGGTTGTTGCCCCGGGCAGGGATCCCGCGGCGACTACCGTCGGGGAAGTGATGAGCAAACAGCTGGTCGTCGCCCTTGCATCGGACCGGTACGAAAGCTGCCTCGTAAAAATGCGGCAGGCGAAGATACGTCATCTTCCGGTTATCGAGGGCGAACACCTGATTGGCATCATATCGATCCGCGACCTGATCCTCCTCGATATGAATGCAAAAGAGGAAAAGATCGAGTTCCTGGAACAATATATATTCACGATTCCCCCCGGTCTCGAGAAAAAATACGGCTGACCGGTTCTTCGTATCGTACACATCAGACGGAGTGCAAGGTAACTATGCCAGTCGTTCATTTTGTGCATGAGGATAAAAAGATCACGGTCGACGAAGGGGCGAATCTGAGAAAGACCGCTCGCAGAAACGGCATCAATCCATACTCGGGATTAAGCTCGATCTTCAATTGCAGGGGGAACGGACTCTGCGGGACCTGTCGGGTGGAAATCGTCGACGGCAAGGGCGCTTCGTCCCGAAACCAGGATGAGGTATCGGCTCTGACCGGATTGCTTCCGTTCTACGCCCGGTCGTGGGGTAACAATGTGCGGCTTTCATGCCGCGTGCAGGTGAAGGGGGATATGCAGGTGAAGACGAATCCCGAAGTATCGATAGATATGGAGGAGACGAAACTCCGGTGGAAGAATCTCGCTGCAGTGATCGTATTTTTAGGCGGACTTGCCGCCATGCTCGGATGGATGATGCTGGATTTGTTGAAAAAACTTTGAGCGATATACTCTCTTAACGTTCGTCCTGCATCAGAGTCGTCTCCCGATGATCTCGAGCATGCCCCGGTGAAGCCTTCCGTTCGATGCGACGATCCAGTTATCGAACGGCGTTATCGGCTCTCCCCGAAAACCGGTGACCGTGCCGCCGGCCTCCTCGACCAGTACGATACCTGCCGCCATGTCCCAGGGTTTGAGGTTGCTCTCCCAGAAACCGTCCCCTCTGCCCGCGGCGATGTAGCAAAGATCGATCGCAGCGCTCCCCAGCCTTCTCACTGCCTGAACCTCCTTCAGGAAATCGGTAAAACGTTCTATCGTCTGATCGGGATTGTTATGGATGTTGTAGGGAAAACCGGTGATGAGGAGGCCGTTGATCATGGTATCCGTCTCCGAGACCCGGATACGGGTGCCGTTGAGAAACGCGCCGCTTCCGCGCTCCGCTGAGTAGAGTTCGTGGGTATTCGGATCGTATACGACACCGCCGATGAGCTTACCTTTGTATTCGAGTCCGATAGAGACGCAGAATATCGGAAATCCATGTGTGAAGTTCAGCGTCCCGTCCAGCGGATCGATGATCCACCTGTATTCCGAATCCGTGGGCTGAGCCCCCCCTTCTTCGGCGATAATCGAATGAGTCGGATAGTTCGAGCGGATGATCTCGATTATACGACGTTCCGACTCCTTGTCGATCTCGGTAACCAGATCTATCGCCGAGCTTTTCGTATCGATGTGTCGGACATTGCCCCTATGTTCAAGGAGATAATGCCCGGCTTCCTGTGCTGCGCGAATTGCCGTCTGTAACATATCGGATTTTACATATGAAGATGAATGGAATAGGCGCACGGCCATCGCCGCCGTTCATGTGAACTGAAAAGATATTGAAAAATAATCGCTTTCACAAAACTTGTATGGTTCTTCTTTTTTTATCAAATTGGGACTGAAGCCGGACTCTGTCTGTCGCGAAATCCGGCTCCCTGTACAAATCCCGGTATGAACGCTCTTCGGTTCTGAAGCAATGAACATAAACATATACGCTCTCACACTCCAGCTTTTTGTCTCTACGGCAATGTCGATGGAAAACGGTTCCCCTGTTAAAGTAGAAGAGTTGAGCATTACCGTCCGGGACGGATCGAGGGAAGCCGGTTACACGAATAAGAATGCCGGACACTTTTATACGCTCACCGGCGATCTTCATGCAAGCGGATGGATGGGCTGGACCGTCATGGATACGCACCTGCTTGACGACTACGAACTCATCATCAACGGTACGAATCTGCTCCGGAAACGCAGGGATGCCGTTGCCGAAGTGCTGCCGCATCAACTGATACGCAGATACCCCGGCGGTGTAGTCGAGACCTTCACGCTGCTCGATAGCGTGAATGTTATCATCGTGGAGCTCTCGGTACCGGAGGAGATCGTCGAGCCGTCTTTCCGTCCCAGGTTTTCCAGTTCGCTGAATCGATCCGATTACCGCTTCGACCGAACCGGGTCCGTCGTCACCGTCGTTCGAGAAAACTCCGTTGACTCCCCCGGGCCGGCCGGATTTCCTGCCTGGCTCGCAATAACCGCAGAACCCGCCTATACCGTACATATTCTCGAGTCCGACGAATCTCAGGATAAAAGGACCGATGCTTACGAGGCACGAACGGTTGCGCCTCTAGAACTCCGCATCGAACCCGGCGGCAGGAGCTCGAGCTTCCGCTTCGTCATGGCGGCAGACACGAACAGGCAGAGCGCCGTCGATCTGGCCGCCCAGGTTTTAGCAGATGCCGCAGGGTTTATCGAAAGACGAAAAGTGCGGATGCAGAATCTCCTGTCGGATTCATGGATCCACACCGAGCATCCGGAATTCAATAAAGCTCTTGCGTGGGCGCGGTTGTCAATGGATGCGCTCGTAATGGACCAGACGGGTCCGGGAATTTATGCCGGCCTTCCCTGGTTCAATAACTATTGGGGAAGAGATACGTTCATCTCGTTCTCCGGCGCTCTCCTCATAACCGGCGCATTCCATGAAGCGCGCGATGTACTCAGATCATTTGCGGAGTACCAGGATAAAGATCCCGACAGCCCGACCTTTGGCCGCATTCCGAATCGCATTACCACACAGTCCGTAATCTATAATACAACCGACGGGACGCCCTGGTTTATCCGGGAACTGTACGAATACTACAGGTACACCGGCGACGACGAGCTGATCGCCGAACTGTATCCCGTGGCGGTACGATCGATCGAAGGTGCGTTGAAATATCATACCGATGAGCATTATTTCATGACACACGGCGACGCCGAGACATGGATGGATGCGGTAGGACCGGACGGACCATGGTCGCCGCGCGGTAACCGCGCGGTGGAGATCCAATATCTCTGGTACAGGCAATTGAAAGTCGGAGCGGAACTCGCACGGTTAACCGGCGATACTGAACGTGCGGACGCATGGACTCAGATCGCTGATACTCTCGCAGATAATTTCAACCGTCAGTTCGTCAACATGCAAGATCGGATTGTCTACGATCATCTCAATCGGGACGGATCGCCTGATCGCCGTGTCAGACCGAATCAGATATTTGCATTCGAACTGGTCCGGGATGAAGAGACCAGAAGGGAAATGCTACGCACCGTTCTGGGAGAGATGA
>CAZBUK010000001.1:26555-62180 GCA_964495085.1 uncultured Ignavibacteriales bacterium | reverse complement strand
CCCTGGGGGGTAGCATCGCTGTCGCCTGCTGATACGAATTTCCATCCGTATCACCATTACGCGCCATACTACGTCCAGGATGCCGCATATCATAACGGTATTGTGTGGACCTGGCTGATCGGCAGGGTGATCAGCGCCTCGGTGCAGTATGGGCTTCAGGATCTCGTCTTCGAGGTTACCGCGAATATGATCCGCCAGATACTCGATCGCGGCGCAGCCGGTACATTTTCCGAATTGCTCGACGCGTTCCCGAGAGAAGGTGAGACCGAGCCCCGGCTGTCGGGAACATTTACCCAGGCATGGAATCTCGCTGAATTTCTGCGCACTGCCTATCAGGATTATCTCGGTCTCTATCCCGATATATCCCTGCAAATTTTGTCGTTGCGGCCAAGCCTGCCCGTTGCCCTTGGGATGGTCGAATCATCGATTCCTTTCGGCAGCGATCGGATAAGAATTACTCTGCGGAGAGACGACGAAAAGGCGGAGGTTGTATTGACTCCGGAAATCCTGACTGAACGGCTGGCTATCAAGCTCGTCTTCGGCCCGGCAGGCAAGGATCCGTTCGAAATTGAAACTGTACTTACTCCCGGCGATCCGGTAACAATATACATCGGTGCAGATTCGGTTTCGGTACGCAGGAGCGATATTCCAATGAGCGTCGAATCGAGGCAGTTGACCGGATCGCGTGAGAGATTCTCCCTGAACAATGCATCGTTAGCCGTTCCGGAATGGCGCGATTATTGGACTTCCCTGAAGCAGCCCGAGTATGTCATGCTTCCGCATTCGGCGGTTAAGCAGTCCCCCGGAGAGAATGCGATCGTCCTGTATGATCGGGAAGATCCTGTATTCGACGATTCGGGGCCGCACGGAACCTATACTTATCCGACAAATCCTCACTTCCGCGATGGTATACTTGATATCGTTCGCTTTACGGTAAAGTACGATGAGGAGAATTGCTATTTTTCCCTGCGCTTCCGGAATCTGCACGATCCTGGTTACCATCCCGAATATGGATTTCAGTTGACGTACGCTGTGGTGCTCATCGACCGGGGAACCGGTGAGGGCGGTATGGGAGACGCCGGCGCCAATTCTTTCTATCTTCTGACTGCGGAAGGCGGCAATTTCGATCGGGCCGTCTATGTCGGCGGCGGCATCAGGGTTACCGACGACGGCGGCAACATACTCAGCGAATATCGCCCGGCACCGGAGGATATCGTCGATCCGCTCGGCGATATAGTCGAAAAGGAAATACGATTTTCTCTGCCGAATGAATACCTCGGCCGTCCTTCGACCGTTTGGCGTTTCCTTGTGCTCGTCGGCGCTCAGGATGATCACGGCGGGGCGGGAATCGGTGTTTTCAGGAATATCGAACGAACGGGAGGCGAATGGCATGGCGGAGGAAAAATGAATCCGCAGGATCCGAATGTTTACGACACTATACTACCCGATTGAATGCGACCACCCATCAGCGTACTCATCATTGCCATTCTCGCGCTAGTCTCCGGAATCCTCTCATTAATCACAATTCCGTTTCTGTTCTCCGGCGAAAGCATCAGTCAAATGGGAATCGAAGGACATGCCGCTTTCCCGATGGCAGTATCCCTTGCCGGCAGTCTGTGTAACGCGGCGGCCGGTTTTGCAATGCTGCTCCGGAAGAACTGGGGCCGATGGCTTCTGTTGTATTCCTACCTGATCTCGATGATCCTTAACATATTCATCTACGGATCTTTATCGGCAGTCGCTCTCGGTTTACCTTTCGTCGTCGTATATTGGTATTTTCTTACAAGGCAGCGGGCTGCCGATTATTTTAAATTCTCACCGGCTGAATATAATAGACAGTATCCGGTCTACTATATCCCCGACGAACCTGCGACCGGCCGGCGTCTGGCGGGGCGGATATTTTCCGTCCTTCTGTCGGTTCTCGGAGGATATCTATTGCTCATGACGATCGTTATCCTCGTCTTCGGGTTATCGCTTGCGGATAGCGGGCGAATTGCGATGGTTGTAGCGATATTTCTGACGATGACAGCAATTTGTATTCTAGCCGGGATAGCATTATGGAACCTCAAACGTTGGAGAATGCCGCTCGGCAGCGTCCTGCTGACATCCGGCATATGTTCGGCATTTTTGATCGCTGCGCTTCTGGTATTCAGATCCGGCGGGTATTCCGCCCTGGATTATCCGGAGCTTTCCTTCGCATTGAATCCTTACTCTCTTCTAGCGGGATCTGTTTCGGCCGGAATTCTGCTCATCGCGGGATCGATTCTGTTTATCGATCAACAGAGAAAAGATAAGGAGAATTATGAACGAAGCACTCGAAATCAACCATGAACGAGGACTCATGAAATCCGACCTTCACCTGATCGTACAATCCTCGCCTAGCGAGGCAGAGATAAGATTTATTCATGACCGGCTCGTCGAATATAATTCGGAATCCGGCTATATGAGCGATCCCCGACAAATACTTTTTTCGCTCAGGGACGGAACGGGAGAGGTCGTCGGCGGCGCCGCATGCATTATGTTCTGGGACTGGGTGTATGTCTCGCTGTTATGGATCGAAGCAAAACACCGTAAGCATGGATGGGGCACCAGGATCATGGAGAAAGTGGAAGCCTACGCCGTCGAAAATAAGTGCATAGGCGTATTTCTGGATACAGTCGATTTCCAAGCCCCGGAGTTTTACAAGAAACTCGGATATGAAATCTTCGGCACGCTCGAAGATATGCCCCGGGGGCAAACAAGATATTACTACCGGAAAAGAGTGGACACAAATAATCTATGACGGCACACCCGAAACGGTGAACCGTTCTTCAGAATCTTTTAACCGGCGATTGCAATTCGACCGGCCGATTCCTGTGAGAACCGTACGGTTTGGTGTGCCGGAACATCGAAATCGTTATATTACGGAATATAACCCGGTGACAGAAACAACAAATATGCATGCAATGTTCAGCCAGCAGAAAATAAAACATTACGCTAAACTCAGACAAAAGAAATACAGGTCGCTCTACGATCAGTTCATCGTGGAAGGGATCAGAGGTATTTCCGATCTGCTGAATACTTCTGACCGCCATGTTCGGATCGAGGCGGTCGTTTACACGGATACGTTCGCTGAGAGCGGAGAGAATCAGGAGATCCTGAGACTGCTCGAGAGTCGCGGCATTCAATCTCACGAGGTTGAGAAAAAGATTCTGGAGAAGATTGCTGATACTGTGACGAGTCAACATATAGTTGCTATCGTCAATCAGTGGCATATAACTCTCGAAACGATCCCGGTAAGAGGCGGCAAGCCGTTGATGGTAGCATTGGATCGGATCGCCGAACCCGGAAATCTCGGAGCGATTATCAGAACGTGCGATTGGTTCGGAGTCGATGCGGTTCTCCTGGGTCGCGGGTGTGTGGAGATATGGAATCCGAAGGTCGTACGCGCCTCGGTCGGGAGTATGACCCATATTCCTTTTGTCGAGGACGTAGATCTGGAAGAAATTCTCGACAAACTAAAATCCGAGGGATATAGAATCGTCGGAGCCGAGACGCACGGGGGGATCTCCCTGACCGAGAGCGTCCCCACGTGTCCCTGTGTGCTGGTATTCGGCAGTGAAGCCGAGGGCATAGACGGCGGAATTCGGCGGCAGCTCGATAGTTCGGTCACCGTCCCCCGGTACGGTAAAGCGGAATCCCTCAATGTCGGCGTCGCCGCCGGCATAATTCTCTCTGTTATCCGCTCTGCCGGAGTCTGATATCAGGAGACCATGCCGGAGAATACAGAATAACGGATCGGCTGTCGCCGGCACGGACAGTACCGTATCCGATATGAGGATCTCACACGAAAACTGCGATGCATACAATAATGATCATAACAGAAACGATCCTAACACATGCTCACATCAATCGAAGGTATACAGGTAGGGCACTACACCGATCGTGAAAATTTTACGGGTTGTACGGTCATCCTCTGTCCCGAGAACACGGTCGGCAGTATTGAGATGCGCGGAAATTCCCCCGGGAGCAGAGAGACCGCGCTTTTGGCTCCCGAAAAATCAATGCAGCAGGTGAACGCGATTCTCCTGACCGGCGGAAGCGCATTCGGACTTGCCGCGGCCGAAGGAGTAGTTCAATATCTTGTCGAGCGCGACAGAGGGTATGTTACGGCATTCGCTAAGGTGCCGATTGTTCCCGCGGCTGTTGTGTACGATCTGGGAGTCGGCAATGCAGGGGTAAGACCCGGCCGCGACGAAGGATATGCGGCCTGTACATATGCGACAGGAAATGAGGTTCAACGCGGAGTCGTAGGTGCGGGAACCGGGACAACGGTCGGGAAGTGGCTCGGCCCCGAATTCAAGATGAAGGGAGGAATCGGTACGGCAGTATCTCAATACAATGATCTGAAAGTAGCCGCACTGGCGGTTGTCAATGCAGTCGGTGACGTCATCTCAACGGACGGGAAAGTGCTTGCGGGAGCTCGACATCCCGAAGGAGGATTTTGGGCAGAGATAGATCCGTCCCTAAAATTTGTCGGTAAATCGATCGGCTACGGTGTGAATACGACTCTGGTCGCCGTTGCAACGAATGCGCGGCTCACAAAACTGGAGGTATATAAAGTATGTCAGCGAGCCGGTATCGGAATGGCGCGTGCATTGAAACCGGTTAATACATCGTACGACGGCGATTGCATATTCGGACTCGCTACAGGTCAGATCGACGGTATTCTCGACCTCGTAGCGGAACTTGCCGCGGAAGCAACCGCAGACGCAATACGCGACGGGGTCTTGCAGGCGGAGACCGCAGCGGGAATACCCGGACTGAGGGCGTAGCCCTTCTCCCATCATACCGAAGTGAAGTAGAATAGATAACAGACTCGACCCGGAATCCATCCATCTGTCCGGTATATTGAGATATCCGGCGGGATTTGTTATATTAGACAGCTTTGACATAAGTTCATGAAGGAATACCAACAAAATTGAAGAAGATATTCGAATGGCTCAGAATTTTAAAGGACTGGGTCGAATCGTTCGCGGCGAAGCCGTATGCACTCTGGGCCTTGTTCGGAATTGCATTTGTCGAAGCATCATTTTTCCCCATACCTCCTGACATTCTGCTTCTTGCCCTCGGAGTCACGTTCCCCAAAAGATCGTTCATCTACGCCGTCGTTTGTACTGTCGGATCGGTATGTGGGGCGTTCCTGGGATATTATATCGGGTATGCTTTCTTCGAGGTAATCGGTTCCCGGATTCTGGAGGTATACGGAGTCCTCGATAAGTTCGACGTAGTTCTGGAACGTTATCGCGAAAACGGATTTCTGGCTATCATCGTCGCGGGATTTACGCCGATTCCATTCAAGGTCTTTACAATCGCCGCCGGATTCAGAGAGACGATTCCGCTCGGTACGCTGGCTCTCGCATCGCTTATCGGCCGTTCGATACGTTTCTTTGCCGTCGCCGCGTTTTTCTATTATTTCGGACCGACAATCAAACTCTATATAGATAAATATTTAAACTATGTTGCCTTACTATTCGGTATACTCTTTGTCGGCGGTTTTTTACTCGTCAAGTATGTGCTCTGATTCCAGCAGCGAACAGACGGAGGAAGCCCTGGGTGCCTGAACATCGGTGCGAGATCGTAGAGGTAGTCATTTTTTCTCTTGAGGAGGGACTCGCAGAATATCTGCTCCTCAAGCGGGCGCCGTCGGTAATACTGTATCCAGGCATCTGGCAGTTCGTCAGCGGAGGTATAGTGGAAGGGGAGCGGGGATACGACGCCGCCTATCGCGAATACAGGGAAGAAACGGGAATCGAATGCCGCAGGTTTTATACCGTACCGCATATGAATTTATTTTACGATCCGGCACACGACCTTGTTCATCATACCGTGGTTTTTGCTGCGGAGGTAGAGCCGAACAGCGAACCGATACTTTCGGACGAACACTCCGAATATCGATGGTGTGATTTTGAGCTGGGCAGGGAATTACTTGTATGGCCGGGGCAGCGTCAAGCATTGGAGATTGTACATAACTATATCGTGTCCGGCCACCCCGCCGGCAGACTTCAGGAAATTACGCATCTCATTACGTAGAGCCTGCGGTTTGAAGACAATATATATCTCTTTTATAATCTGAAAATTGGAGAACACTTTGAGTCTATTAGTAGTCGGTTCAATCGGACTTGATACGGTAGAGACACCGCACGGCAGGGTCGAAGACGTCCTCGGCGGCTCGGCAACGTTCATTTCATGCTGCGCGCGATACTTCGTCGATTCGGTACGTCTGGTCGGTGTGGTCGGCAGCGATTTCCCGGACAGGTATCTGGATTTTTTTAAAAAACAGAACATCGACATCACCGGTCTGCAGATAGTCAGCGACGGTAAAACATTTCGCTGGGGGGGACGCTACGATGAACATCTGTACAACCGCGTCACTCTTTTTACCGAATTAAACGCGTTCGAAGCTTTCAATCCGGTTATTCCCGAAGAACATAGGCAGAGCACCTATGTCTGTCTCGGGAATATAGATCCCGTGCTTCAGTCTCGGGTGCTGGATCAGATATCGACCCCGGAGCTGGTGATTGGAGACACTATGAATTTCTGGATTACCGGAAAGATAGACGCACTACTCGATACGATGAAGCGGCTCGATGTACTGATATTGAGCGACTCGGAGGCGGAACTGCTTACGCAGTCGAAAAACCTGATACAGGCAGGGAGAAAGATACTTCGGCTCGGACCCCGGGCGGTAGTGATCAAAAAGGGAGAGCACGGGGCTCTGTTGTTTACGGAAGATTCGGTTTTCAGTGCGCCCGCATATCCGCTCGAAGAAGTATATGATCCAACGGGAGCGGGAGATGCATTTGCCGGAGGATTCATCGGATTCCTCGCCAAGAGCCGAGACCGTTCCGTAGCCAATCTGAAACGGGCGGTCATCTACGGTAACGTCATGGCGTCGTTTTGTATAGAACAGTTCAGCACTGACGGCATCAGCGGATTATCCGATTCGCGCATAGAAGAACGCGTCGCCGTGCTGCGGTACCTCTCAAATTTCTAAATTCCGATCGGAGCGATCGTGAGGGCACTCGAATGGAACGGAACCGAGTTTAAACTGATCGATCAGACCCGGCTTCCGCATACCGTCGATTATATCGTAACGCAGGATTACCGCGAGATCATGCAGGCCATACGACGGCTTGCAGTCCGCGGCGCTCCTGCGATCGGAATCGCCGCAGCCTTCGCGCTCGCGTTCGGAGCACGCGATATTCACGCCGCCTCAATTCCCGAATTTCTTGAACAGCTGCATCGGATAGCATCCGAGATCCGCGCCACGCGGCCAACCGCTGTAAACCTTAACTGGGCGCTTCAGAGACTGCTCTCCGTCGCCGGATCGTTCACCGGGGATCTTGATGAGCTTCCGCCCCGGCTGCTTGCCGAAGCTGAAGCCGTCTGGTATGAGGATATCGCTATGTGCAGGGAGATAGGACGACACGGGTCGTTGCTGATACCCGATACCTGTACGATTCTGACGCATTGCAATACCGGTGCGCTCGCGACCGGAGATTTCGGCACCGCACAGAGCGTAATCGCCGTGGCGGTCTCGCAGGGGAAAAAGATCAAAGTATATGCGGATGAGACTAGGCCGCTCTTTCAGGGAGCACGGTTAACCATGTTCGAACTGATGTCTCTCGGGATCGATGCAACACTCATCACCGACAGTACCGCCGCATTTCTCATGCAGCGGAAACTGGTGGACATCGTGTTGACCGGCGCGGACCGGATTGCCGCGAACGGGGATACCGCAAACAAGATCGGGACCTACGCTCTCGCCGTTTCGGCGAGACACCACGGACTCCCCTTTCTCATCGCTGCGCCTTCGTCGACGATCGATCCGGATTGTCCCTCGGGCGCATCGATCCCGATCGAGGAGCGTGACCCACGTGAGATCACCGAGCCCTTCGGCACTCCGCTTGCACCGGCGGGCGCCCGCGTATATGCTCCCGCTTTCGATATAACGCCGGGGAATATGATCACAGCAATCATTACTGAACGAGGTATCTTATCTCCGCCGTTCGGGAAGAATTTACGGGATCCATCCAGCCGGAAAGGAGTTGCCGCAGCGGAATGATCAGCAAGGTCGAAGCGGTCGTGCTGCGATCGATAGAGTATGGGGAGAGCAGTAAGATCGTAAATCTCTACACGCGTGAGTTCGGTGCGCTCGGTGTGATGGTCAAAGGAGCCCGCAGATCGCACCGGAAATTCGGGTCGGCACTCGAACCGTTGTCGCACATTAGCGCGGTCGTGTATAAGAAGGAAACACGCACCCTCCAGCTTCTCACGCAGGCGGAACTCATAGATGATTTTTCACCTATACAAAAAGAGTTCGATTCCCTCTTCCTCTCCTTATCTATTCTCGAACTAACCAATCAGGTAACGTATCATCAGGAACGGAATGAAGACCTTTTCGAGCTTCTCCTGGATCATCTCTGCGGCATGCGGGCTGCAACTTATTCCGCGATCCGGTTGTTTTACCATTTTGAAGTCTGCCTGATAGATATCCTCGGATTCAAGCCTTCGATTCTGGCGTGTTCGGACTGCGGTACCCCGATTTATGAAATCGAGCGAAGAGGCGATGATACGGTTTTCTTCGACTCCCACCGCGGCGTCTTTCAGTGTCGACACTGTCTGCCGCATCTCCCCGACCGGGATGGGACGCGCGTACAAGCTCTTCGCTTGTGGGAACAATTCGCGCGTTCGAGCGTCAAAGAAATAATCGGATATCCGATCGCCCTCGATACCCGGCATCAGATAGAATTCGACCGGCTTATCTCGGAGTATATGAAGCTTCATATACCCGAGATTAAGGGTAACAGGTCGAAAAGAATCTTTGATTCTCTGCGAACCTGACGGTTTTAGGCGTCGATCGCTCATTTGAAATTGTCACCCGAACACAGTATTTTATTTATGTTTTAAATCTCGGAATAAAGGAGGGGTTTTATGAATGCAAAATCAGTTCTTGCAGCGGTATTGTTAATAGGCTTAGGGATCATCTTCGGCGTCGTTCTCGTATCGAATTTCGATTCAATGGAGCGGTCGTATGCACTTACGAATCCGAATGCAGTCATCGGTGCGCAGCGGACGAGCCAGGATATCACACCAACGGTAGATCCGCATGCACTCAGCAATGCGTTCATACATGCAGCGGAAAAGATCGTTCCGACGGTTGTGAGCATCACCGTTACCTCCACACAGGAATCGAGACGTTCACCCCGGTGGTTCGATGAATTCCACCGTTTTTTCGGTCCCGATTTTGAATTCCGCCAGGATCAGAGTCCGATTCCCCGTCAGGGTTCGGGATCCGGAGTCGTAGCAACGGAGGACGGATACATTATCACGAACAACCACGTGGTGGCCAATGCGGACAATAACGGTATCCGTGTTGTCCTCAACGACCGCCGCGAGTTCACCGCCCGACTGGTCGGAACCGATCAGAATACCGATCTGGCAGTTATTAAAATAGAGGGCGAAAATCTGCCCGTAGCCGATTTCGGTAATTCGGATGAACTGCGCGTCGGAGAATGGGTGCTTGCCGTGGGGAATCCGCTTCAGTTGACCTCGACCGTTACACATGGGATCGTCAGCGCGCTCGGCCGGGGCGCACTCGGCGTTATAAGCGGAGAATATGGAATAGAGAATTTTATTCAGACCGACGCCGCAATCAATCCGGGTAACAGCGGCGGACCGCTCATCAACCTGCGCGGTGATGTGATTGGTATAAATGTCGCTATTGCGACAACAAGCGCCCGCTTCCAGGGTTACGGTTTTGCAATCCCCGTGAATCTTGCGCGGGTCGTCGTCGAGGATATCATCCGTCACGGATTCGTGCGCAGGGCGTATCTCGGCGTCCGGATTCAGGCCGTCGATGAAACATCGGCTCGGGCGCTGGGCCTCGATGGCGTCAAAGGCGTTCTCGTACAGGAAGTGGTGAAGGAGGGTCCTGCGGAAACGGCCGGCGTAAAAGCGGGCGACGTTATACTGAAAGTCGATGATAAGTCTGTAAATCAGGCTAATGAACTTCAGATGGAAATTGCACGGCGTCAGCCTGATAGTCGTGTCGCATTGACCATATTCCGCGACGGGCGCGAAAGAGTATTGAACGTTGTGCTGAAAACGCTCGGGGATGATTCCGCTCCGATAGCGGAGGCACAGCCGACCCGCGAGGAACCGGCGGCGGAACGGAGAGAACCGGAAACGGTGCAATTGGAAAATATCGGGGTGACGCTCCAGCAGCTCGATAATGAATTGAAGAAGGAACGCGAAGTCGACGGCGGTGTGCTTATTCACAGCGTCGCAAACTTCAGTCCGGCTCAGCAGCGCGGAATCGTCCGCGGCGATATCATCATCGAAGCGGACAGGAAACCGGTAAAGAATATGGCTGACTTCCGTTCAATCATAGATTCGAAAAAGCCGGGCGATGCGCTGATGCTCAGAGTCAAAGGGAGCGATAATAGTTACCGGTTTGTTGCGCTGAGTATCCCGAAGGATCCAAGCTGAGAGGAACCGCCGAGGTTCCTGTATTGCGGTATATCGAAACGTCTCGCTTGCTCGGGTTCCGGTGCGGCGGGGCGTTTTTATATTTATGCGGGCTATACCGGTATAGTCGACGCCGGGAACAAGCCATGGATTCGACAGGCGGTGTGCTGATCGAGTAGTATAGCTCGCTTCAGATCTGTATGCTGCATTCAATACATATAAATTTTTCAAGGAGAAAAATTGATACGCTTCCTAACCGCCGGTGAATCCCACGGACAAGCGCTCGTCGGTATCCTCGAAGGCATGCCCGCGGGCGTTGAAATATCTCCCGATTATCTGAATCATCAGCTTCACCGGAGACAGCAGGGTTACGGACGAGGGGGCCGGATGAAGATCGAGCAGGACCGGGTGAAGATTCTTTCGGGTGTCAGGTACGGAAAAACCCTCGGTACCCCGATCGCACTGTTGATAGAAAATAAAGACTGGGTCAATTGGACGGAAATTATGGCGGCGGAGGGGGAGCGTCCGGATTCCGTCAAGCCGGTAAGTGTCGCTCGACCGGGACATGCGGACTACAGCGCAACCACCAAATACCGGTACGACGACATCAGGAATTCGATCGAGCGGGCGAGCGCCCGTGAAACTGCAATGCGGGTTGCAATGTGTTCCATTGTGCGTAAATTCCTGGAGGATGTAGGGATATTTATAGGAAGTCACGTCATACGCATCGGACCTGTTTCTTATAGCCCTGATGGGGAGCTGCAAAAACTGA
The DNA here is from genome assembly GCA_964495085.1 of uncultured Ignavibacteriales bacterium. Classification (GTDB taxonomy): domain Bacteria; phylum Bacteroidota; class Ignavibacteria; order T3Sed10-11; family T3Sed10-11; genus CAZBUK01. The sequence goes on along the minus strand of CAZBUK010000001.1, from coordinate 50,896 downwards.
TTTCCGAATGGACCAAGGCGAGCTGCGGCGCGTATAAACTGACCGAAGAAGCGGATAAATCCGAAGTGCGCATCCTTTCGAAGGAGATGAGCAAATTAGCGATAGAGGAGATTAAATCGGCAAAAAAGGCCGGAGATACGCTCGGCGGAGTGTTTGAGGTGCTCGTCACCGGTGTGCCTGCCGGTCTGGGCAGCCACGTTCATTATGATCGTAAGCTGGAGGCGCAGTTCTCACAGGCGATCGTTTCGATCCCCGCAGTCAAAGCAGTGGAGATTGGCGACGGATTTGCCGCAGCCGGTCTTCCGGGCTCGAAGGTCCATGATGAAATATTCCCCGATCCGGAGAAGAAAATACGTCGCGAGACGAACCGCGCCGGCGGCTTTGAAGGCGGAATAACCAACGGTGAAATTCTGGTCGTCCGCGGGTATATGAAGCCTATTGCGACTCTCATGATGCCCCTTCGTTCGGTCGATATGCTTTCGGGTGAAGCCGTTGAATCGAGGCGCGAAAGGTCGGATTTTTGCGCCGTTCCGGCATGTTCGGTTATCGGAGAAGCGGTTATAGCTCCGGTTCTCGCAAATGCGTTTCTCGAGAAATACGGCGGGGATTCGCTGGAGGAGATATATTCGCATTACCAGCGTAAGTTTGAAAAATCTCCTAAATAGCGATTTCGTTGACAAAACCTCTGAATAATGCTATATTTATAATCTTATTGGGGTTTCACTGATATATTAAAGGATTGCTTTACTCACAATATGTTCTTTGTGGAGGAGATTTGTTTTCAACAGTACGAACGGCAAATCAAAGGTAAACGGGAAGCTGAACAGTAAGGTACTCATCCTGAATCACGATTATCAACCGATGAGTATCTGCAACGCTAAAAAAGCAATTATTCTTCTATATCTGGGAAAAGCAGAATTGCTTGAAGCATACGACGGCAGGGTCGTCCGGTCGGTGACGGCGTCAATGCCTTTCCCGAGTATCGTACGTCTTTCTCTGTATGTCAGAGTACCGATCAAAAAGATTATCCTTTCGCGGAAGAATGTCATCCGGCGCGACGCCAACGCCTGCCAATACTGCGGCAAATCGAACGTCCCGCTAACGGTAGACCACATCGTTCCTAAAGCGCGCGGAGGCGGGGATACATGGGAGAATCTTGTCACGGCGTGCGTCAGATGTAATAATAAGAAAGGCGATCGAACCCCCGAAGAAGCGAATATGCCTCTACAGCGTAAACCTATTCGCCCCAATCATGTTACCTTTATCCGGCATTTTGTCGGCAAGATCGACGAGCGGTGGAAACCGTACCTGTATATGTGATGCCGTATTCGCAGAAACCGCACACAACTTCCGGCGAGATTTAACACTGTTCGCCGTATCGGCAACATCGGCATCGGCGGTCGAAGCGATGACAATTCAAAAATATTCCCATACTCAAAATGAAGGAGGTATGACACAGGCGGAAGCTTCCAAACGCATTATTCTTTCGGGGATGCGCCCCACCGGAAAACTACATTTGGGTCATCTCGTCGGTGCGCTGGAAAACTGGGTATCGCTTCAGGGCGAATTTCAAAACTATCACCTCGTCGCGGATTATCATGCCCTCACCACGAATCCGGACTCGTCGGACATAGCCGGACATACGCTTGATATGGTTATCGACTGGCTGGCTGCCGGGATAGATCCGGACGTCAGTCCCATGTTCCGTCAATCACAGATAAAAGAACACACCGAGCTGCACCTGCTATTTTCGATGCTCATCACGACGGCCCGACTCGAACGGAATCCGACGCTCAAAGAACAGGTGAGGGATCTCAGGCTCGATACCGTGGCATACGGCCATCTCGGTTATCCTGTGCTCCAGGCTGCGGATATTCTCCTTTATAAGGGGGAGGTGGTTCCCGTAGGCGAGGATCAGATGCCGCACATCGAGATTACCCGTGAACTGGCAAGGCGTTTCAACCTGCTGTACGGAGAAGTATTCCCGGAGCCTGAGGGCCGGTTGACAAAATTCGCGCGGCTTCCCGGTTTGGACGGAGCGAGGATGAGCAAGTCGGTGGGAAATACGATCCTTCTGGCGGATTCACCGGATGAAATTAAAAAGAAAATGCGTTCGGCTGTGACCGATCCGAAAAAGATTCGGCGGAATGACCCGGGAAGACCCGACATCTGCCTCGTGTTCACGTATCACAATAAGTTTAATGTGCAGGAGGTCCCCGAAATCCGGCATGGATGCGAATCGGGCTCGCTCGGATGCGTCGACTGTAAATCGCGGTGTGCAGATCGCATTATCGAAGCCCTCGAACCGCATCGCCGGAAACGCGCCTATTACGAAAACAATATCGGAGAGGTAAAGGATATACTCCATACCGGTGAGATGAAAGCCCGCGCTAAAGCCGAGCAAACCATGCAGGAAGTGCGGGGTGCAATGCATATGGGTATCATCGGCGACTGAACGAACTATTCCGGCTGTAACGTCGGCATGTGCGATGATCCGGGAGCGCCATTATGTATAAAATAAAACTACAGGATTTCGAAGGACCGTTTGACCTGTTGCTCTTCTTTGTAAAACGGGATGAGCTGGATATTTACGATATCCCTATCGCCCGTATTACGAAGGAGTTTCTTGATTATATCCAGATCATACGAATGCTCGATCTCGATATCGCGGGAGAATTTATCGTCATGGCATCGACGCTGATGCAGATCAAAGCGCGAATGCTGCTTCCGACCGATGGCACTGAGGAAGAGGAAGAGGAAGACCCGCGCGCCGAATTGGTCCGCCGTCTGCTCGAATATAAACGATATAAAGAGATGTCGTATAAATTCTCGCGTCTCGAAGCGAAGCATATGCATCATCGCTACCGGACGAACTTCGTGCACGACGAAAGAGACGGCGACACCGAGGAGGATGAAGCAATACTCCGGAATGTGACGCTGTTCGATCTGATCAGCGCTTTCAAACGGGCCATCGAAAAGATGCCGCGGATCCGTCACCACAGTGTCGAACGCGTTCCCGTTTCAATCGAAGATCAGATGAACCTGATCATGGAATCGCTCGACGCGGCGGGCGAAATCGGATTTTTTTCCCTCGTCTCATCCATGAAAAAGATTGAAATTGTCGTTACCTTCATAGCAATCCTGGAAATGATGCGATCGAATATGATCTCGCTGCAGCAGCATACGCCGTACGATGACTTTATCATTAAAAAGGCCTCCTGACATTGTATGAGCGAACAGATCGACTTTCATCTGAAATCCATAATAGAGGGATTGATATTCGCCGCCGATGAGCCGCTTACGTATACCCAGATCAAGGAGCTGGTCGAATCAGACGAGGCCGAACTGAAGGTCTCTCCCACGCAGGTACGGAGTATCGTCGAAGATCTCAACAGATCGTATGAGGACGAACGCAGACCGTTTCAGATCCTCTCGCTCGCGGGGGGATATCAGTATGCTACCAAACGCGACGTTGCAGTCTTTGTCGGAAAGCTTCACAAAGAACAGGCAAAGCGCCGGCTGACACAAACCGCCCTCGAAACGCTCGCGATCATCGCATATAAGCAGCCCATCACCAAATCCGATCTCGAATCGATCCGCGGTGTGAATTCCGACTATATTTTGAAATCCCTGCTCGAAAAGGATCTCATCACCGTAACCGGGCGGGAACATGCGCCCGGCCGTCCGCTTTTATACGGAACAACGAAGCGGTTTCTACACCATTTCGGTCTGAATTCACTTTCCGATCTCCCTAAACCGCGCGAAATCGAAGAGCTGATCGGCGAAACGGAACTAGAGGTGGAGAAGCGGATGCTCGAATTGGAACGGCTGAGACAGGAGCATGAAGAGGATTTGCAGCAGAAGCGCGACCGGAAGCCGCATCCGATTTCCGACGGCGCGATGGCAAAGATCATACCCCTGAATCCGGACTATCGCCCTCCGCGATTACCGAAAGAGACCGTCGATGTGGATTCCGTCGAGCGCCCGGTTGCCGGTGACACCGATTCCGGTCGCCAGGAACCCGCCGCGAAGATCTCCGACGGTGAGAGACGTTCCCCGTTGAGTGATGAGCGGGAAGAGCGTGCGGAAAACGCAGAGCGTACCCCTGCCGAAAGCGTGGATGATGAAGGGGCGGATACGGCGAGTGATGAAGTTCGAATGAAGGAGAGCGTGGATATATCGCCGGAAGAGCCCCTCGTACCGGATACGGCCGATGATGCTCCCGGAGAATCCGGGGATATGGAAGAGATCGGGATGAAGGAAAAGGATGAGAGCACCGGAATTGAGTATCCGATTACCGGTGAACGCACTTCCGCGGAAGCGGATCTGTCAGCAGCAAAATCCGCGGCCGAAGAGGGCACAAGAGAAGCACCCGCAACCGGATGGAAGAAGTGGAAGAACAAAATAGTAGTTTTAATAAAGAAAATATTCGGCTGAATAAATTTATCGCCCAGGGGGGAGTCGCCTCCCGGAGAAAAGCCGACGAGCTCATCGCCGAAGGAAGAGTTCAAATCAACGGCAGGGTGGTGAAGGAACTCGGTACCGCGGTGAATCCGGCGCGAGACAAGGTGTACGTCGACGGCGAGCGGATTATCCCTTCCGAAACGTTTGTGTATTACCTGTTGAACAAACCGAAGGATACGATCACGACCGTTTCGGATGAACGCGGAAGACGCACCGTTATGGATCTCCTCCCGGCGCGGCGGCGATGTTTTCCGGTCGGCAGACTCGACCGCAATACGACGGGAGTGCTGCTCATCACCGACGACGGCGAACTTGCCCATCGGATGATGCATCCCCGGTACAAGGTGGCAAAATCATATGTGCTGCGGCTCGATCAGGGACTGGAAGAATCCGACCGTAAAGCGCTGCTCAGGGGAGTTGTCATAGACGGGAAACCGGCGAAAGCGCTGGAAGTCGTCATCCTCGGGAACAGCCGGAGACGGGAAGTGGGTATCCTCCTTCACGAAGGAAGAAACCGCCAGATAAGAAAAATGGTAGAATTTCTCGGCTATAAGGCACAGGCGCTCGACCGGGTCGAATATGCCGGCCTTACCGCAACCGGACTTCGGAGGGGGGAATGGCGCAAACTGAGTCGTGCGGAGATTCGAAGGCTCAGGGAAATGACAGGCATCGGCTGAGCATATGCCGGTACGATGATCACTACAACGACGAACGGAACAGGGAATGGATCATAAGGACACTTCGCCGCTCCGGGGCGAAACACATAATCATCAGGCAGAAGAAAACGAGCTCATCAGAAGAAGACGGGAAGAACTTGATGAACTCCGGAAACTGAATGTCCCTTCATACTCATACGCGTACGATGTAACCTCCTCTTCCCGCGATATACTGGACACATTTGTCGACGGAGAGCCGCAGCGAACGGTCCGTCTGGCCGGCCGGATAGTGAGCTTGCGGAAAATGGGCAAGGCGGCGTTCGCACATATTCAGGATGCGAAGGGTCGAATACAGCTGTATCTCAGAAAGGATGAACTGGGGCCGGTATACGACCGGCTGCGATTGCTAGATATAGGGGATATCGTCGGAGTGGAAGGTGAAGTATTCCGGACAAAGATGGGAGAAATTTCGGTAAAAGCAACCGCTCTCGAGTTGCTCGCGAAATCTCTTCGTCCGCTCCCCGTCGTCAAAGAGCAGACCATGGACGACGGCACAATCGTCCGGTACGATCCCTTTTCGGATAAGGAACTGCGCTACCGGCAGCGATATGTCGATCTTATCGTGAATCCGGACGTCAGGAAGGTGTTCGAACGTCGCGCGCAGATTGTACGCTTCTTCAGAACATATCTCGATAACCAGGGATATATAGAGGTCGAGACTCCGGTCCTGCAGCCCATCTACGGCGGCGCTTCCGCGCGTCCCTTCATTACCCATCATAATACGCTCGATATGAAACTGTACCTCCGGATCGCCGATGAGCTGTACCTGAAACGATTGATCGTCGGCGGCTTCGAGGGAGTATACGAGATCGCGAAAGATTTCCGGAACGAGGGTATGGACCGCAACCACAATCCGGAATTCACCATGCTCGAGCTCTATGTTGCGTATAAAGATTATTACTGGATGATGGAGTTCGTCGAAAAAATGATCTCGTCGCTTGTCTATGAACTCCACGGATCCTACACCATCGAAGTGGGAGGACAGCTGCTCGATTTTTCGATTCCCTGGAAACGCTTGACGATGTTCGAATCGATCCAGGAGCGGACTGGTGTTGATATCTCCTCCTTCGATGAGAAAGCCCTGAGGGAATTCGCTGACGGCCTCGGCATCGAAATAGAGCCTTCGGCCGGCGGCGGGAAGATTATCGACGGGATATTCGGAGAAAAGGTCGAACCGTTCCTGATCCAACCGACGTATATTACCGACTACCCGGAATCGATGTCGCCCCTAGCGAAAAAACACAGATCGAAAGAGGGTCTGGTCGAACGCTTCGAGCTGATCGCAAACGGACAGGAATTATGCAACGCTTTCAGCGAGTTGAACGATCCCATCGATCAGCGCAAACGGTTTATGGACCAGATGGCGCTGCGGGATAGGGGCGACGAAGAGGCGCAAATGCTCGATGAGGATTACCTGCGCGCACTCGAATACGGAATGCCGCCGACAGCCGGTCTGGGGATCGGCATCGACCGGTTGACCATGCTGTTGACCGACCGGGAATCAATCCGCGATGTCATCCTGTTCCCGCAAATGCGTCCGCAGGCCAGATAATTACGAAGCGGATTGTACGCATTACTATGCACCGCGGGTTGCATGGCCGGATCGATTTATGTACCTACATCTGCCGGAGAACGATTTTCGATGATCAGTATTATCATACCGACGCTGAGCGAGCAACGACTCATCGAACAGGCATTAAAGCAATTCTCCCTCGATCTCAGATCGAAACATAATTACGAATTAATCGTCAGCGACGGCGGCAGCAACGACGAGACCATATCCATCGCCCGCCGCCTGGCCGATAAGGTGGTCATCTATAACGGGCAACTCAGGCAGACGATCGCCGGAGGAAGGAATGCAGGCGCCAAGCAAGCCTCGGGCGACCTGCTCTTCTTCACGAACGCCGATACGCTGTTGGATGATCCGGACAGCTTTCTCGCCGAAGTATCCGACGTCATGAGCGATGAGAATCTGCTGGCGCTGACATGCTACGTCCGCGTTTATCCGGATGAAGAAAAGTTGTCCGATATCCTGTTCCATGGATTCTGCAACGTATTCTTCGATGCGGTTAACAGTATCGGCGTCGGCATGGGGAGGGGAGAATGTCATATTGTGCGGAGATCGGTTTTCGATGAAGTTGGCGGTTATAATCCGGATCTGGTTGCGGGAGAGGATTTCGACCTGTATTCACGGATTCGGCGCAAAGGAAAAATCCGGTTTCTGCGCGGCCGGTACGTCTATGAATCTCCCCGGAGATACAGACGGTTCGGCTATCACCGGGTCGCATTCGATTGGTTCCGGAACGCCGTTTCGGTCAAACTCTTTAAGAAATCCGTCATCGATGAATGGAAACCGATACGGTAGGAGACCCATCTTGCTGAGAGTATGTATTGCAGCGCTTCTCGGGTTATCGATACTGGTCTGCACATCCCTTCCCGTGCAGTCGCAGGCGGAGATCGTTCCGGCCGATCATCGCGTATACGATTTCCTGTATCGCATGCAGGTGCGCGGTCTGCTCGCCGGGAACTTCATATCTTCGGCGTTGCCGTATGATCGGAAAGAAGTTGCGGCACTGCTCGACACACTCGCTCACGCAAGCCGATCGTTTTCCTCCGCCGAACGATCCCTCTTCAATCTCTTGGCCTCGGAATTTTCATTTGAACTCGGCCTGCCGATAGAAAATCGTGTCTCGGTTTATCATGAAGGACCGGGTTCCCTGATTTCGGATCGTCAGAAATATCTGTTCCGTTACGAAGATCCCGTGGCTGCGATGAGTGTCAATCTGAGACTGGGTCTCGAACCTCAGTTCAGGCGTTCGGAGGGCACTGCAACGCAGGCATCACTGCTCAGGATGGGGGGTGGTTTTTCGGGCACATTCGACGGCTGGCTCGGTTTTTCTCTGGCTGCGATGAATGGCTTTGTTGCCGGATCGCGGGGAGCCGCACTGCAGAACATCGAGGTCCGTCGTACGTATAAAATCAATGAGCCGGATTCGAGGTTTTTTGATGAGACGACGGGGTACCTACGGATTCGAAACGATTGGGGCAGTCTGACCGTAGGAAGAAACCGGCTCGTCTACGGTACGGGACCAGCCGGTACGGCTCTCTGGTTCTCGAATTTCTCTCCGGAAATGGATCATATTGGAATTCGGTTGCAATACCGGGGATTCACCTATAATTTTTTCCATGGATGGCTGATCGGGGATCGGGAGCTGGTAGCCTTGCCTGAGGCGGGGTTCGACACCATTATTCAGCAGAAATACGTATCGTTTCACAGGATCGGGCTCTCAGTCCTCCGGAATCGGCTAAACCTTGCCTTTTCGGAGATTATTGTGTATGGTGAGCGCGGTGTGGAACTCGCTTATTTAAACCCGTTCGTGTTCTTAAAGTCTGTAGAACATAGCCAGCAGGACCGCGATAAGGCAATGTTAGGCTTCGAAATTCGCGGGATCCCGATCGGAGGGACGGAAGTATACGGTGATCTCCTGATCGACGATCTTGCATTTGAGAAACTGGGGACGGATTCGTACGTTAACCAGTTTGCATTTCGTCTCGGGGGAAGTTTCATACCGTCCTGGGTACTGCCGGATCTGCTCGTTTCTTTCGATTATGTGAGAATTCAGCCATATGTCTATTCTCACCGTCTCGTCCGGAATAAATTCACGCACAACGGGTTTCCGTTGGGCAATCCGACCGGTCCCAATTCGGAAGCATCGACCCTGTTTTTTAATTATATTTTCAATGGAAGAATTTCAGCGGATGCGAGATTCTTTTTCGTCCGTAAGGGACATAATGTGACAGACGAGGGGGTTCTGATCCGGAATGTCGGCGGAGATATTGCTATCGGTTTCAGGCATGGGGATAGCGAACAAGTACGTTTCCTGGACGGAAACCTGGAGCGGATAAGAGGTTTCGGTATTCATCTCAAGTTTGAAATTATACGGCAACTGTTCCTGAGGGGCGGTTATGAGATGAACTACCGTGAAGAAACCTGGAAAAATCAAACTTTTTACGACCATTTTATGTTTGGAGAAGTAATATTGGTACTGTGACGCAGAACACACATTTACTGTCTGATCTTTAATTTATTATCATTTAACGTATGAGAGAGGGAATATGAAAAGGCGCCTATCGATACCGATGATTGTGTTTCTCGTCGTAGCCGGTATGTTTCTCGGAACACAATATAACAGCCTGATCTCCGAAGATACGATATATAATCAGTTTAGAAAGCTCCGCGATGTCGTGATTTTTACGGAGCGATATTACGTCGAGGAGATCAATACATCGGATGTTATCGAAGCAGGAATAAAAGGAATGCTCGGATCGCTCGATCCCCATTCGGTTTATATTCCGGCGAAACAAATGGAACGTGTAACCGAGGAATTCAGGGGAAGTTTCGAGGGTATCGGCATACAATTCGATATTCTTCAGGATACTATCCTGGTCATCGCGCCTGTTGCAGGAGGACCCAGCGAAAGTCTCGGAATCATGTCCGGGGACAAGATCATAACCATCGACGGAGAATCGTCGGTCGGTTATTCAAACGAGCAGGTACTTCAGAAATTGCGGGGACCGAAAGGGACCCGGGTAACGATCAATATCGTGCGCGCGGGATTCCCGGAAATCCTCGAATTCGAAATCACCCGTGACAAGATACCCCTGTACAGCGTCACGGTGTCGGCGATGGTCGACGACCGGACCGGCTATATCGCCGTGAACCGTTTTTCCGCAACGACCTACTCGGAATTCATGCAGTCGATGGATAAGCTCCGGGAAGAAGGGATGACGCGGTTGATACTCGATCTCCGCTCGAATCCCGGCGGTTATCTTGAAGAAGCGTTCAAAATGTCCGATATATTTCTGCCCAAGGGAAAGAAGATAGTATACACCAAGGGCAGAAACGCGCAGTTCAACGAAGAATATTTTGCAACCTCCGGTAGTTCCTACGAAGAAATGCCGCTTATTATTTTAATCAACCCGGGATCCGCCTCTGCAAGCGAAATCGTTGCGGGAGCGGTGCAGGACTGGGACAGGGGGCTTATCGTAGGTGAACGGAGTTTCGGTAAGGGGCTCGTTCAGCGGCAGTTCGAGCTGGGAGACGGATCCGCTTTCCGGCTGACCACGGCGAAATATTTTACGCCGAGCGGCAGATTGATCCAGCGGCCGTACGAGAACGGGAGCGATGCGTATCGCATGGAAGCATATCATTTCGACGATCCCGACGGAGAAATTAATTATCATGAATTGAAACCCGATAGCAGCCAGCCGGTCTATTATACCGACGGAGGCCGGATCGTGTTCGGCGGCGGCGGAATTACACCCGATGTGATCATACGGGAATCTAGAGCATCAGAACTCTGGGTAAAGATAGCCAGACAGAATTTATTCCGTATCTATAATTCTCAGTATATGGACCGGAACGGCTCTGCATTGACCGAGGAGTTCAAGTCGGATATGCGCAGATTCCTGAGTTCATACACCATCGATGAGAACCACCTGGACGACTTTATCGGATTTATCCGCGACCGGGGAATCGAATTCACCCAGGAAGCGCTTGAGCCGGAACGGGATCTTATGAAGATCCGGCTTAAAGCTGATATCGCGCAGGGTATATACGGAACCGATGGATTTTATATAGCCTGGCTTGAGGGAGACGAACCGTTTCAGCGGGCATTATCGCTCTTTCCGGAATTGAAGCGACTGATCTCCGCAGAAGTGGTGAGGTAACCGGAACGAAGTTATGGTCAAGGTACTTCTGGTTGCGTTGATGATGTTGTTAACGATGACGGGAGCGGTTGCCGGAGAGACGGACGATACCACTCGCCATCGTTCTATCGGATCTGAAGAGCTTTCCTTCAATGGAGGAAATCAGGGGATTTTTCAGATCGGAGAAGAGTTGCGTTATAACGTGCGTTACGGCTTTATCAGTCTCGGAAGCGTCATCGTGACAATAACCGATGTCGTTGAGACCGACACAGGCGTCGAATACCGGGCCTTGGCCGATATTCGTTCCTATTCCGGCGTACCGTTTGTAAGTCTGCATCACATATACAAAACGCAGATGAGTACGCTGTTCTTCTCGAATCGGTTTGAATCGTTTGAGAAGGATAAAAACAGGTGGCTTGTCATGAGGTATGCTTTCGATTACGACAGTATGCGGGTAGTGATCGAGCAGGGCGAGCAGGCAAGCGATACGACGATCAACGAGACCGACACTCTTGAAATCGGGGATTTTTACCAGGACGGATTATCGCTATTCTATTTCGCCCGGGGCTTCGTCGATTCCGGGGATACGATGTCGGTCCCGACGCTCGTGAACAAGGACGTGGTGACGACCGATTTTCTTTTTCACCGGCGATATACATCGAGGAAGTCGAAGGTGACGGATTATCCGGTCGATGTGATCGAGTTCAGCGGTCATGCGAATTTCAGCGGTGTATTCGGGATGACAGGGGCGTTCCGCGGATGGTTCACGAACGACGAGGCGTCGATTCCGATTGAAGCGAAGCTGAGGGTGCTCATTGGCAACGTCACCATTGAACTTGTCGAATGGAACAGACCAGGATGGAATCCTCCGCGGTATACGAACAACAGGTAATCACCTACCGGGGTATAACACCCGATCTCCATCCGACCGTTTTCGTGGCGCCGGGCGCCCGGATCATCGGATCGGTTGGTATCGGCGAGCACAGTTCGGTCTGGTTTAATGCAGTCGTCCGGGGGGACGTTCATTCTATACGAATCGGCACGGGTGTCAACATTCAGGATCTCTGTATGTTGCACGTCACCCACGACCGTTATCCGCTGCATATCGGGAATTCGGTCACTGTGGGTCATAGTGCGATTCTCCATGGGTGTACCATTGAAGATACCGTGTTGATCGGGATGGGAGCGACGATACTTGACGGGGCAAAAATCGGCTCGCACTCATTGATCGCTGCGGGTTCGGTAGTGCGCGAACGAGCCGTTATTCCCGAGGGCGTTCTTGCTGCGGGGGTTCCCGCACGGATTGTCCGGGAACTTCGGGATGAGGAACGGGATGGGCTGTTGCAATCGGCCCTGAATTATATGCAGTATGTTCGCACGTATACTGATAAAGTATAAGGGGATGTAAACTTATGAGACTCAAATTCTGGGGGGTGCGCGGGTCTATTCCGACACCTGGAGCACAAACCTCCCGATACGGCGGCAATACGCCGTGTGTGGAACTGAGACCGGAACCGGATATTCTTTTTATACTCGATGCGGGGACGGGCATATTCCGGTTCGGCGACGAGCTTGTCAGGAACGGTAGTCCCGTACGTGCTCGAATATTCCTGACACATACGCACTGGGATCATATCCAGGGTTTTCCTTTTTTCGAACCGATGCTCAGCGAGCGGAACGAGTTTACGATTATCGGATGCGACCATCCGGACGTTTCCCTGCGCGACATTCTCTCCGATCAGATGAGGGCGATATATTTCCCGCTGCAGTTTTCGGAGTTAAAATCCAAGATAGAATTCAAAATCGTCAGCGAGGAATCGTTCAACATCGACGGAGTCGATGTCAGCTCGATGTTCATGAACCATCCGGGCTATACGCTCGGATACAGGCTTACGTACAAAGGCCGTTCGATCGTATATATCAGCGACAATGAACCGTTCGATCCGTGTAAAAAGGATTCCACAATGAACAAGGTCGAGCGGCCTATCGTCGATCTGTTTACGAATCAGATGAACGGTAATCCGAATTCGCGCGTGATAGAATTTATCAAAGGGGCAGATGTGCTGATCCATGATACGTCCTACACGCCCGGAGAATACAGCCGCCGTGAACTGTGGGGCCACTCCGATTATATGTTCACGCTCGATCTTGCGATTCGCGGGAATGTCAAGAAGTTGTTTTTATTCCATCACGGTCCGGATCATACCGACGACCTGATAGATTCGATAGTACGTACATGCAGAGCCGAAGTGGAACGCCGCCACATCGGGCTGCAGTGCGAAGCGGCTGCCGAGGATATGGTGCTCGAGCTGTGAAGGTCGCCGGCGCGGCGCGGGCGGTTGTCTTGACATTCGACATGACGGTGCTTATATTAACCGCATGATCGGATCGATAAATCTGAAACTTTTACACCCCGGTTCAGGTATATAAATCATATATGCCGATCGGGGTTTTTATTAACAACCGGCAGGGAAAAGGCAACAGAGGTGAAATTCGCACAGGACGATATTACCAGAATCGGCGAAACGCTCGGTGTGGCCGCCAAACATCAGGGTAATATGTACCGATTCGAGATCGATAGCAAGGATACGAAGCGAAAGCTGAGCCTTGAGATCTATCCGGATATACCTATCGGCACGAAGACGGGCAATCTCGTCTCGGTGTACACGTACAGCACGCACCTGCAGCTTCACTTCTGCTCGGGATACGTGGTGAGCGCCGAGCTCGGAGAGGTAACGTTCGTCGGCGAAGTCGGGGAACGGCTGAGCGGACTGATCATCGAGCGTGAAGGAGGCTGCTCGCTCTATGCGAATGTGGAACGATCTCTGCTCTCCGGCGATTTCACAAAACTCGGTCCGGAGGTGATGCTCTCTGGAATCGCCCTCTCGTTGACCGAAGAAGTTCTCTCTGCCGAATCCCGCGGCATCAAAGAATAACGGGGATGGCGGTCCGCGTATTCAGCGAACACAGGAAGGGGCGCGGCAGAATACGGACGGCGGAACGCGCAGTCCGCTCGGTACTGCGCCGGGAAAACCGGGAGGCGGATATTACCGTGATCTTCGTCGGTGACGAAACGATGCTCCGGCTGAACGAAGAATATCTGCAGCATCGACATCAGACCGATGTAATCACCTTTCCGCTTGAAGACCGTCCGGGGGATCTCGAAGCCGAAATATACGTCAACGTCGAACAGGCCGAACGGCAGGCGGGAGAATTCAGCGCAGATCCGGATGACGAGGTGAACCGGTTGGTTATTCATGGTGTTTTGCATACAGTGGGATTTAAAGATACAACGACGCGTCAGCGCCGGGCAATGAGCAGGAAGGAAGATGAATACCTCAAACTGCTTACTGCCGGGCGTTCCCGCGGGAGCAAAGGATAAATTCATGCAGGAAAAAATCGTCGAAATAATCGTGTATATTATCAGGGAAATGCGCGATAACAAACAGCTTGGAGATATCAACCTCAACGAGCTGGCCGACTACGGATATACCGAATCCGAGATAAGTACCGCCCTCAGTTGGGTCATCGATAGGATATCGATGGGGGAAAATATATTCCTGGGGGACAAATCTCAGATCAAATTCTCGCACCGGATATTCCATGAGGCCGAAAAAATGGTGATATCCGCCGACGGACAGGGGTACCTGATGCTGCTTCGCGAGATCGGTGTGGTCGACGACATGGATCTTGAGGTCGTCATTGAAAAAATTATGATGTCGGGATTTCAACAAGCCGACCTGCAAAATATCAAATCGGTTGTTGCATCGGTAGTGTTCGATAGGGATGAGGGCGGATCTCCGGGGAGTCGTTTTATGCTCACGTCGGGAGATACGATTCACTGACTTGACCGTTTCGTACCCGCAGTGGAGGGAATGCCGTGCTCTTGTCTGCTCACCGTCCGCATGTTGTCACAATCAATCTTCATATACATTCTGTAAACGGAGCCTATGGGACAGAAGTCTCTCATAATTGTAGAATCGCCTTCGAAAGCTAAGACCATAAATAAATATCTCGGGAAGGAGTATGTCGTCGAAGCATCGCTCGGACATATCAAGAATCTCCCCAAGAGCAAGCTCGGCGTCGATGTCGAAAATAACTATGAACCTACCTACGTAACCATCAAGGGAAAAGCAGACGTTGTCAAGAAACTCAAAGAACGGGCGCAGAAAGCGGGCAAGATCTATATTGCGACCGATCCCGACCGTGAAGGCGAAGCTATAGCCTGGCATGTCGCGAACGAGCTTAGTGACGTGAACGATAAGATTTACCGCGTCCTCTTTCACGAGATAACCGAGTCCGGGATCGGCAGCGCTATGCAGCATCCCCGGAAAATCGACGATAATCTCGTCTACTCACAGCAAGCCAGGCGCGTCATGGACCGGCTGGTCGGGTATCAGATAAGTCCTTTCGTTTGGAAAACAGTCTATTACGGACTCTCCGCGGGTCGCGTGCAAACAGTCGCGTTACGCCTTATCTGCGAACGGGATGATGAAATAGGCCGGTTCGTCCCCGAAGAATACTGGTCCATCATCGGGGAGTTTAAATCCGGCACATCCAAAGAATTCCTTGCAAAGCTTTCCAAGATCGACAACAAGCCGTTCAAAATCAGTTCCGAAGATGAAGCCCGTAAGACTCTCGAGGACATCAAAAAAGCATCTTTCAGCATTTCCTCGGTCCAGAAGAAAAACGTCAAGCGCAATCCCTCTCCTCCGTTCATTACCAGCACGCTCCAGCAGGAGGCGGCGTCGCGTCTGCGCTTCTCGACAAAGAGAACGATGATCCTGGCGCAACGGCTCTACGAAGGCATCGAACTCGGCGAGGAAGGGAGCGTCGGGCTTATTACGTATATGCGAACCGACAGCGTACGGCTCAGCCATGAAGCGACGACCGCAGCGCGAGAGTTCATATACAATCAGTACGGCAAAGAGTATCTCCCGAAGCATGCCAGGGAGTACAAAAAAGTAAAAGCGTCTCAGGATGCGCATGAAGCCATACGGCCGACGGCGCTTAAGTACTCCCCGAAATCGATAAAGAAGTATCTTGAGAAAGATATCTATGCTCTCTATGAACTGATCTGGAACCGGTTTATTGCTTCTCAGATGGAAGCGGCAGTTTATGAACAGGTCACCGTCGATTTAACCGGGGGCAGGTACACCTTCCGGGCGACCGGATCATCCATTGTGTTCAGGGGATTTCTACAGGTTTACGACGATCTCTCCGGAAACGGGAACGATGCTGATAAAGATCCGGAATCCCCAATACCCGTGGATTTGAAAACCGGCGAGAAAGCCGAACTGAAAGAGATTACCCCGAAACAACATTTTACCAAACCGCCTCCGCCGTTTACCGAGGCCAGCCTGGTGCGTGAACTGGAATCGCTCGGCATCGGCCGCCCGAGCACCTACTCGATGATCGTCTCGACCATCATCGACAGGAAATATATCGAAATGCGCGACCGGCAACTGCATCCGACCGATCTTGGAAAGGACGTCAATAAGATTCTTGTGGAATCGTTCCCCGAGATCTTCAACGTGAAATTTACCGCCCAGATGGAGGAAGAACTCGATACCATCGCAACGGGTTCGCAGTCGTATAAGAAAGTACTCGATGATTTCTATTTCCCGCTTCAATCCTCCCTGGACAAGGTATCCGACAAAACCGGAGATATCAAGAAATCATTGCAGGAAGATACCGGCGAGATCTGCGAACTGTGCGGAAAGCCGATGATCGTGAAATGGGGGAGGAACGGCAGGTTTATGGCATGCTCCGGATACCCCGATTGCCGGAATACGAAACCTCTTCCCCATGAACAGGAGAAGCTCAACCGTATCGGAAATCGCACCTGCGAAAAATGCGGCGGAACGATGACCGTGAAAGGGGGGCCGTTCGGACCTTTCCTCGGATGTTCGAATTATCCCGAATGTAAGAATACGAAACCTATCACCCTCGGCATCAAATGCCCGAAGTGTCATGAAGGTGAGATCGTCGAACGGAAGACAAAAAGGCGCCGCAGTTTCTACGGCTGCAGCAGATATCCCGAATGCGACTTTGCTTCATGGGATAAACCGGTTCTGACAAAGTGTCCGCATTGCGACTCTCCCTACATAGTCGAAAAGTATACGCAGAAGAAGGGACAGTATCTGTTCTGTCCCTCGTGCAAGAGCGAATTCGATCCGCAGGAAATCGAAGTCGAAGCAGAGACCGGTAAATAAACGACAGAACCCGCGTCTGTAACCTGTAGGTGAAACATGCGTCACCTGATCGATCAATACGCCGCATATCTTGAGAACGAGCGCCTCTATTCGGATAAAACCGTTACCTCTTATCGATCGGACCTGCATCAATTCCACGATTTTCTTGAGCGGCACCTCGAAACGAATATCCCCGATCCGGCACGAATTGATACCCTCACCATTCGCCTTTTCCTGGGCGAATTATCGGATGCCGGCGCGAAACCCCGGAGCATCGCCCGAAAGCGATCGGCGATCCGATCGTTCTTTAAATATCTGGTGAGACGGAAAACGATCGGTTATAATCCCGCACAGGGAGTAAAGACGCCCAAGATTCCGAGATCGCTTCCCGTTGTACTCGATTCGGAAACGGTTGGGGATATACTCGATCTCCCCGACCCGGAGACCGGCAAGGGGCTTCGCGATCGTGCAGTCCTCGAGTTGCTCTATAGTACCGGCATCCGTCTGTCGGAGCTGACCGGTCTCCGCGTAGAGCGCATTGACTGGTCCGACCGAACGATCAGGGTCCGCGGTAAAGGGGATAAGGAGCGGATCGTTCCATTCGGGACCCGGGCCGCAGGTGCGATGAATTCATATCTGAAGGAGCGCAAATCGGCTCCCGGTTTTGCTTTCATCGGTAGAGCCGGGGTGCGTTTATCCGACCGGACCGTTCAGCGCATCGTGCGGAGGTATATCAGATCGGTTGCAGAAGTCAGAAAGCAAAGTCCGCATGTGATCCGGCACTCCTTTGCAACGCATCTGCTCGACCGGGGCGCCGACCTTCGTGCGGTTCAGGAACTTCTGGGGCATAAGAACCTTTCGACCACTCAGATATATACGCATGTCAGTATCGAAAGGTTGAAAAAAGTTTACGCGACTCATCATCCCCGCGCATGAGACTGCTACCACTCACACAGAACGGAGCATCTATATGAATATACAAATCACTTCCAGGCATTTTAAAATTCACGATACCATCCGGGATCATGCGATCCATGAGATCGAAAAGCTCGAACGGTTTTTCGACGGGATCCTCAGCGCAGACGTCGTTCTGTACTTCGAAAAGCCGCAGAACAGCAGAAAGCATTGCGAGCTTACGCTGAAGGTACAGGGATCGACCCTCTTCGCAGCCGAGTCTACGGACGATTTTCTGAAATCGATCGACGGTTCGGTGGAAAAGTTGGAACGCCAGTTAAAAAAATACAAAGAGAAACTGCGCCTCAAAGATAAGCAGGCGGTACGTCAGGCAAAAGCAAACGCTGAGTAAAAGACGCCCAAGGATATGAATAAGAAGGAACGACAAACTCAAAAGGACCATATCACGGTCGAATACATGTTCAATTCGATTCGCGACCGGTTCAAACTCAAATGTCTTACCGGGACAGTCGGATTCGAAAATATAATTAACGACAAGAATATTCACAGGCCCGGTCTCGCGCTTGCGGGCTACGTCGAGCTGTTCACGTATAGTCGGGTTCAGGTTTTCGGCAACACGGAGATCAAATACCTGAACCACCTGACCGCGGGAAAACGATTGCAGGCTTTTTCGACGATCGTGAAATTCGATATCCCATGCATCATCATTACAAATCAGAATCCGCTGGATAATGAGATCGTCGATCTTGCGATCAGAAACAACGTGCCGATGTTCCAGACGCCGCTTGAGACGACGAAGTTCGTCTATTTCATAAGCGATTTTCTCGACGATCAGTTCGCCCCGCAAACGATCATCCACGGATCGTTCGTCGATGTCTACGGTATCGGTCTTTTGCTGACAGGACGTTCGGGGATCGGGAAAAGCGAGATCGCGCTGGACCTCGTCGAGCGGGGGCACCGGTTGGTTGCCGATGACGTGGTGGTGATTACCCAGAAAGGTGAAGGGATCCTGATGGGCGCCGGTACCGATCTGGTAAAACACTTCATGGAGATCCGGGGACTCGGACTGATCGACGTCCGGAGTATGTTCGGTATTCGGGCGATCAGGTTTCAGAAACGTGTCGAAGTGGTCATTGAACTGGAGGATTGGTTGAAGGACCAGGAGTATACCCGCACCGGATTGGACCACGAGACCATCGAGATTCTGGATGTGGAACTACCGAAAGTCCGCCTCCCCATCTATCCCGGTAAAAATGTAACAGTCATCGCCGAAGTTATTGGTCTTAATTATCTCCTGAAGCACTACGGATACGATGCAGCGAAGGAATTCCAGTCCCGCCTGGAAAGTGCAATTGCCGAGAAATCGAGGATGAAAAATCGGGTAATCGATTATTTTGAGCATGATTTTGAATGAATACCCCCGGTTTTTATCGCATGTGATCCACATGGCGACCGGTGGAAGTACGCGGGCATAATTTTTGCATACTTCAGGATGTATAATCAGCTGACCCGTGTCGGTTATGCACAGTATTTGAAGTAAAAAAAGTGGCTCTTCTTGACAAAGAGTGCCCTTTTTTATATCTTCGGCAACTGTCTTTTTTCAGTTACCGCAGCATAACCAGCAAGGGGGAATTATCGAGGAATCACCAAATAACATACGAGTAACAATGCAGAACAAGAGAAAACTGTATATTTATTCCGATGAAACGGGCACCTTTAAGGAGATCCAGAGGTACAGATTAAAGGGTTCCGTACTCCTCCTGACGTTCTTGATTATTGGACTTTGTACAATTCTCCTACTCAACCATGTATATTTTAACTTCCTGACCCTGGGCTACCGGCAAACGGTGATGGTTGAAATGGAGAATAAGATTCTCAGAGAGCAGATCAAGTCGTTTTCGGGAAAATTGGATAGATTGGATCAGGTACTGGCGGATTTTGCAGATAGGGATACGGAATTGAGGCTTATGGTCGATCTCCCGACCATCGACGACGATACGCGTCGGGCAGGAGTCGGAGGTACCGCCGAAGAACTCAGCTTCGGCATACTCGCCGGGAATTCGCGGGAAATACTGAACTCGACGCATCAATGGCTCGAGCGGTTGGACCGGGAGATTAATCTGCAGAAAGAATCCTACAAGGAGATTGAGAAGAAACTGGATTTCAACGAAACCTTCCTGCAACACCTTCCCGCCATCAAACCGGCGACGGGCAGGTATAATCCCAATAGCTACGGGAGGAGGCGCCATCCCGTACTCGGCATTATGCATATGCATGAGGGTATCGATGTCGCCTGCGATGTTGGAACACCCGTTTATGCGACTGCCGACGGTACGGTTGAAATCGCCGGCCGGACGAACGGCGGTTACGGACGGGTCATCATCATAAATCATGGCTATGGATATAAATCTTTGTACGCTCATCTCTCATCAAATATTATGATTAAACCCGGCCAGAAGGTGAAGCGGGGAGATGTGATTGCGCTTAGCGGACGTTCGGGTCTCGTCACCGGTCCTCACCTCCATTACGAAGTGATCTACAACGGCGTCAAGCAAAATCCGGTGGATTACTTCTTTGATAATATTGACTTTCATCGGGCGAAGAAAGAATTCGCCGAGGTAGTCAAGCGTAGAGGATAGCGGTTGTTTAATTCGAAATAATTGCTATCTTTACGAAACGTTGTACACCATGCACTGTTCCCCCGGGGGATCGGTGCAGCTTTTTTCCTCTTGCGGTATACTATTAATTAACAGAACATGCGGTTTATTCCATACTGAAGAGCACTAAAGGAGGGAAGTGAATGATCTGGACGATGGAACTTGCATCCCATCTCGAGGATGCTCCATGGCCAGCCACGAAGGATGAGTTGATTGATTACGCGATACGTACCGGAGCTCCCGTCGAGGTGATAGAGAACCTGCAGGAACTCGAAGATAACGAAGAGCCCTACGAAAGCATCGAAGAAATCTGGCCAGATTACCCGACCGACGAGGATTTCTTTTTCGAAGACGATAACGAACTCTGATCTATCAGTCCGCGCCTGCATTGAGCTCGACAGGTGCGCGGTTTATAGGTAAGGGCTCGAGGAAATGATTCATACAAGTAAATCGGTGGATGTTTTTTTTAAAAAGAAAGCAAAGCAAGTACACGGGGGAAGTAGCGGGCGTCATCCGTACTTCCTCCGTTTTTTTTCCCTTTTGATTTTATTCGCTGCATCCTCCCTCCACGCTTTCGCACAACCCCTGTTCATTCATCCCGACGATAGATTCGTCGTCCGGCAGGTGCGCTTCGAAGGTAACGGAACCTTCTCCGACGGCAGGCTTGCCGACGTTATCGAAACGGAAAAATCGCCGACAAAATTCTCGAGCTGGTTCAACAGCCGGATCAGCGGGAAGATCGGCAGCCCCCCCGTATATTTCGATTACTATACGGTATCGGAAGATATGAACCGGCTCAGGCATTTTTACCACGATCATGGCTTCTTTCTCGTCGAAGTTGATACCACCGTCCGGGTGGATGTCGAACGGCGCGAAACCGAATTGTCGTTTATCATTAACGAGGGAATAAGGTCGAATATCGATCATATCCAGGTCCGAGGTCTCGAGGATATCGATTCGGTCGTATACAGGGAAATAATCGGCGGGCAGCTCATCGAGGTGAATACACAGTTCAGACGGGATAACCTCGAACGGGAATACCAGCGGATTCTCGATCTGCTCTACAATTCCGGGTACGCAAAAGCATCGGTGGATTCGGTAAATGTCCCTCTCTTTCTCTCGACATCGAATGTCCATGTCATCATGAGCTTCACCGCGGGGGAAAGGTATAATTTCGGCAGTATTCAGATCCAGATCGAAGAGGATAAAGGCTACCGGATCGGACCCTCTATTATATACAGGCAGCTAGAGTTCGAGCCCGGGGAGATCTATAGCCTGGCGCGGCGGACAGAAAGCGAAAGAAATCTCAACCGCCTGGGTATATTCGAATCCGCCAAGATCGATATCCGTATCCCGGCGAGCACCGATACCGTCAGATCGATTCCCAGCTCGATCGTCGTGAGGCCGCGGAACAAACATGAGATTACGCCGGAGATCATTGTGAACGACGAGAACAACGCGTTCAACATCGGTCTCGGCATGGGGTATTCGAATCGCAATTTCATGGGGGGAGCGCGGGTACTGTCGTTCCGGTCCCGGTTCCGTATTCAATCAATACAGGAGCTGCAGCTCGTCAGGGTCTGGAACGAGAACGGCCTGAGCGATCCCTCGCTGATCGGCGCGATTGAGATCGGGACTGAGCTCGTCCAGCCGTATATCATTTCGAACAAGACGAGCGGCCGGTGGGGCGTTTCGTTTCAGCTCGAGAAATGGGATGTATGGCAGGCCGCCTACCTCAGAAACAGGATAGGCTTGAACCACCAGTTCACCTCGTCCACGTACGGTTTCGTCGATTGGACGCTCGAACGCATCGCGGTTCGTATCATCGGAGCCGATGCGGATACGATTCTCGACGCCCGACGGAGTGCGATACTCAGATACCGGGAGCCGCAATTCAATTCCATCCTCACCCTGACCATGCACCACGACCGGACGAACGACGTCTTCTCACCGAACAGCGGATATTTTTACTCGATTACGCTCGAAGAGGGAGGGATCCTGCCGTCGGTGTTCACGTATCCCGGAGGCCGGCTTCCGTTCTCACAATATATAAAAGCAACCCTTTCGGGGCGGTGGTTTTATCCGCTCGACGAACGGCGGAACCATATCGCGGCAATGAAGCTGCAGGCGGGATACGGTACCCTCTATGCTTCGGGTAACGATACGCCGATACCGATACACCGACGCTATTATGCGGGAGGGAGCGGCAGCGTACGGGGATGGAAAAGCCGCGAACTCGGAACGATGTCCGTACCGCAAGCCGGAGGCAATTTGCTGTTAGAGGGGACGATCGAATCGAGGAATAATATTCTCCGCGAACTGGGAGGATTCCCCATCGATTTCACAAAAGTCTGGGGGGTCGTGTTTCTGGATTTCGGCAATATATGGGATCGGAGCACGCTGTTTCGATTGGATGGCATCGCACTCGCGACCGGCCTCGGCCTGCGATACGATACCTTTATCGGCCCGCTCAGAATCGATTTCGGCTGGAAGTTGTACGATCCGAAAGGACTTCCGGGAGATAAGTGGCTCACCGGGCGGCCATTCTTTAAGGATGTCACCTTTCATTTCGGGGTAGGCCACGCTTTCTAATCCCCCGATAGGGGAAATTTTTAAATCGATCTATGCATTTTTTAGGGATTTCATGAGCTGGCAAACTATCATCGGACAGGATCGCGTAAAAACCATACTCCGGCGCTCCTTCGATACCGACAGAATAGCGCACGCCTATCTGTTCTACGGACCGGAGGGAGTAGGTAAGGATGCGGCGGCAATCGAGTTTGCGAAACTTCTCAACTGCCTCGATGCCAAAACGCCCGAGCCCTGCGATTCCTGCACCAATTGCAAACGTATAACGGCCTTGCAACATCCGAATTTAAGGTATATCATTCCGCTGCCGCTCGGAAAGAGCGAGAAGGAAGGCGACGATCCGTTGAAGGGCCTGGACGAGAAGACGATTCAGGAGTACCGCAGGGTGATAAGAGAGAAAGCAGAGGATCCTTACCGGAAAATATCCCTCGAAAGAGCCAATACGATCAAGATAAGCTCAATTCGCGAAATCAGAAGATCGCTCCTCCTTGCCTCCGCGGAAGCGGGGAAGAAGGTCGTCATCGTATCGGAAGCGGATAAGATGAACGACTACTCGGCCAATGCGCTGTTAAAAACGCTCGAGGAGCCTGCTCCCAATACGGTGATTATTCTCACGACCTCCTTCCGCGATCGGCTTCTTTCGACGATCATTTCGCGGTGCCAGGCGGTTCGCTTCGAGATACTCCGAGACGATGAGATTCGTTCGGAATTGCTCAGGCGAAATCCGGGGTTGGATGTCCGGCAGGCGGAAATGATAGCGAAAATGTCGAACGGTAATTTCTCGCGTGCAACGGAACTGTTATCGGCGGATCTCCTGCAGCAGCGGGACGAGATACTCGATTTACTCAGAATGATCGTCGCACGCCCGCCTTCGGTGTGGGTGAAGGAGATCGAAAGCATTGCATACGGGGGGAACCGCCAGGATATCGAACAATCGCTTCTCCTCCTCAATCTGTGGTTACGTGATGCAATGCTCCTCCGCGAATCGAACGACGAAGCGATATTAAATATCGACCAGCATGAACCGCTGCGTAAATTCAATACTCATTTCACCGACGCCGATCTTCCCCGCGTCATCGGAGCAGTCGAAAAGTCGA
>CAZBUK010000001.1:0-26545 GCA_964495085.1 uncultured Ignavibacteriales bacterium | reverse complement strand
TTCCTTGATTCTGATGGATCTCGCGTTCGAACTCCGCTCGCTCATCCTGCGGCATTAAGGGGCAGGATCGCGGCGGGACGGCGGAAATGCACGAAACGACGCCGCACGGACGATGAAACCCGCTGCCGGAAACCATCCGGCGCAGAACTTCACTACTGATACAGAGGATATCATTGAACACGCAACAAACCCGGCGAATACTCGTTACCGCAGCGCTCCCGTACGCTAACGGCCATCTGCACCTCGGCCATCTTGCCGGCGCATATCTTCCTGCTGATATATACGTCCGCTATCAACGGCTGCGGCAACGGGACGTCATCTTCATATGCGGATCCGACGAACATGGCGTGCCGATCACCATCACCGCAGACAAGGAGAAAACGACACCGCAGGAAATCGTCGACAGATATCACACGGCGAATAAAAAATCGTTCGAAGATTTCGGGATGAGCTTCGATAATTACTCCCGGACCTCGCTCCCGATTCATCACGAGACCGCACGTGAGTTTTTTCTCGATTTTTACCGACAGGGAATTCTGAAGGAGAATACCGAGAAACAGCTCTACTGCGAAACGGATGCGATGTTCCTTGCAGACCGGTATGTCGAGGGCACATGTCCGAACTGTAAAAATCCCGGCGCTCGCGGGGACCAGTGCGAAAACTGCGGCACATGGCTGAATCAGGCGGATCTGATCGATCCTAAATGTAAAATTTGCGGCAATACCCCGATCGTGCGGGAAACTAAACACTGGTATTTTCCGCTCGGCGAATATCAGAAGCGGCTCGAGTCGTACGTCGAGGAACGCAACCGTCGCGACGGATGGAAAGAGAACGTCCTGCAGTATTGCCGGGGATGGTTTAAAGCAGGACTGCAGGATCGAGCCGTCACCAGGGATCTCGCATGGGGGGTCCCGGTGCCCGTGGAAGGTTATAAAAACAAGGTGCTGTATGTGTGGTTCGATGCCGTCCTCGGCTACATATCGTCTACCAAGGAATGGGCGCTCGGCCGGAACGCTCCCGATGCATGGAAAAAATACTGGCAGTCCGACGATACGAAATACGTTGCGTTCATCGGGAAAGATAACGTTGTCTTCCACTGCATCGTATTTCCCGCTATGCTTATGGCAAAGGGAGGCTATGTGCTCCCTGAGAATGTGCCCGCGAACGAGTTCCTGAATTTCGAAGGTCAAAAATTCTCCAAGAGCCGCGGATGGGGAATCGATCTGAAAGATTTTCTGGAAGAATTTCCTGCTGCAGATGCACTCCGGTATGCCCTGGCGGTCAATCTGCCGGAATACCACGACAGCGATTTTTACCTGAAAGACTATCAGGCGCGGAACAACAACGAGCTCGCGGCGATACTCGGGAATTTTGTCAACCGGACGTTGACTTTCGCCGCGAAGGAATTCGGGCAGGCCGTTCCGGAAGCCGGCGAACTTCTCGAAACCGACACATCGTTCCTTGAATTCCTGAAGCAGGCGCCGCGGGAGGCGGGCGAATACTTCGAGCGCTACCGGTTCCGCGATGCGTTGACGGCGGTCATGAACGTTGCGCGGACAGCCAACAAATATTTCAACGATTCCGCACCCTGGAGTACGGTCAAATCCGATATCGTACGATGCCGGACCGCCATTAACCTCTGTATCCAGACCTGCAGAACGTTGTCGGTGCTGATCGATCCATTCCTCCCGTTCTCCGCCGCGAAACTGCGCAGCATGCTGCAGCTTGACCGTATCGACCACGCGACCGAATGGGATGCTGCAGGCGAGACGTTGCTCCCGGCGGGTCATCGTCTCGGTTCTCCCGAGATACTCTTCGGGCGTATCGAAGATTCCGCAATTGAAGCGCTCTATGCGAAACTGACGAAGGAGAGCGCCGAGTCTACCGGTCGGAACGACGGATTACCGCCCGTAAAACCGCAGATCGACATCGAAGAGTTCCTAAAAGTCGATCTCCGGACTGCAACGGTTCTGGCATGCGAGAAGGTGAAGAAGTCGAAAAAATTATTAAAGCTCAAAATCGACCTCGGGATCGAAACCCGCACGTTGGTCGCAGGTATCGCCGAACAATACGAACCCGACGCTCTGGTCGGAAAACAGGTGATTGTCGTCGCAAACCTGAAACCGGCGAAGCTGATGGGGATTGAATCCCAGGGTATGGTGCTTGCAGCGACCGAGCCCGGCGGAGTTCCCGTACTGTTGCGACCCGAGCAGGATCTCAAACCGGGCAGCGGCATCAAGTAGTGGATCGATCGATACAAACAAGGGCATACCTCTACCGGCAGACGAGGACATGAAATTGCGAAGCATCCTTATTCATCTCGCACTCGGTATTTCGTTCCTGATCGGATGCGACCATGGACTTGATCCTGAGCAGGATTCGACGACACCGGGAATCGACGGCATCGCACACATCCTCGAACCCTGGCCGGATACGCTCGGAGTTGGCGAAGTGTATATCATCGCCTTCCGCGATATCCCGGTCGATTCCGCATCCGCGTTTCAGCAATTTCTCGCCGGCGGGATAGGATTCACCGGTCCGTTTCAGCCAGGCGATGCGGAATATCCCTTTTCTCTCGATCTCGCTCCCGGCAGGTATGCTTACCTGAGCTGCGTCGGTCTCCGGGGGGCCAATCTTCTGTCGATTTCAAGCTGGCTTGTTATGGGGGTTTATACCGCTTCCGGAAGTTCAGGAACCCCGGAACCGCTGGATATTTCGGAGGATGGAAGACTGCGGGATATCGAAATAACGATACGATTTTCCTCATTACCCCCTCAGCCCTTCTAATTTTTACAGGGAGGAATTCGTGAATATGGGATCCCGCGCAAACCGTGGTGTTATCTTCACCATACTCTTCGTGCTCTCATCGGCATCCGTATTCGGACAGGGCAGCATCGGAGGAACGGTGATCGACCGCGAGACGGTGCGTCCGCTTCCGGGTGTGAATGTGTATCTGCTCGGCACGGCGATCGGAACGGTCACGGACCGGGACGGAATGTTTCGCATCGGCAATGTTCCCCGCGGAACATTCACACTGGTCGTGTCGATGATCGGGTACGTGCAATACAGGCAGGCGGGCGTGAGAGTGGAGGGAGGGGAAATGCTGCGTGTGGACATCGAGCTGGAGCCTGCGATCCTCGAGACCGACCCCGTCATCGTGACTGCCGCTAAGAGCGAACAATCCCTGCGCGATGTACCGACGAGCGTTTCGGTGCTGCATTCGCAGGAGATCGACCGGAGAAACGTATTTACCATCGATGAAGCGCTCCGCTATGTACCCGGCGTTCATATCAATCTTTCACAGATCAACATCAGAGGTTCGAGCGGGTATAGCCATGGAGCGGGCAGCCGCGTGCTCTTGCTTGTCGACGGCATACCGGTTCTTTCGGGAGATACGGGCGAGATAACATGGGAGATCATCCCGGTCGACCAGGTTGAACGAATCGAGGTTATCAAAGGAGCCGGATCCACCCTTTACGGTTCGAGTGCCCTCGGCGGAGTCGTAAATATCATCACGCGCGATCTTCCCGACCGGCCGGTCTCCTCGATAAAAACCCAGGGGGGATTTTACGATGAACCTTTGTATGATGCATGGAAATGGAGCGACCGCACGCGGTTTAAGCATCATCTCGGCATCGCTCATGGAAGGAGAATCGGCAATCTGCAGATCGCGGCGACACTGGGAACATTCTTCGACGACGGATACCGGTTGAACGATTCTCGGCGCAGAACGACGGGATATATAAAGGGGAGATATCTCCTCTCCCCCTACCAGACACTGACGCTGAGCGGATTCTTTAACGACCAGTCGAGACAGAATTTTCTCTACTGGCGGAGTTTCGACCAGGCGCTCGAACCCTTCGACGAGCAGCGCGGCGAGGTCGTGGAGTCGTTCCGCATGCAGTCGAGCGTACAGTACCGCCACATATACGGCAGCGAAACGTTTCTGACCATGCGGGGTTCGTTATATCATACCGATTTCACCGATAACATCGGGGAGTTCGGGAATGCAAGCCGTGCAAACGTGTACAGCGCCGAAATTCAATATAACCGGAGCCTGTCAGAATCCCATTATCTGGTCACCGGTGTTGAAGGATCCGTGCAGACGGTCGGCTCCGATATTTTCGGAGATCGCAGCGGCTTTACCGTTGCCGTTTACGGACAGGATGAATGGAGGATCGGTACTCAGCTCAGGCTGACCGGCGGACTGCGGTTCGATATCACGCGCCTCGATACCAATGCAACATTCACCAACTTCAGTCCCCGCGCAGGCGCGGTGTATTCGATCTCACCTGCATTGAGCATGCGTGCGTCGGCGGGGGCCGGATTCCGGGCACCATCGGCTGCGGAGGCATTCGCGACGACCGCTGCTTCGGGTTTAATTGTGAGTCCCAACCCCGGCCTGGAGGCTGAACGAAGCTGGTCGTTCGAAGCGGGCGTAATCGTCAATCCCGTCCCCCGTATAAATCTGGATGCGGCAGTTTTTCAGAATGAGTACTGGGATATGATCGAACCTGTAGTGGTCGACGTCAGCGAGGAAGGGATCAGAGCTCAATTCGTCAACGTTCTTCGTGCGAGAGTCCGGGGATTTGAGGCGGGCATCAACGCTTCGACGTTCGACCGGTTGTTTCAACCCCGACTCGGTTATACGTATATGGACGGAATCGATGTCGATGAGCAAGCTCCGCTAAAGTACAGGCATAAGCACATGCTCACACTCAGCGTGCTATCGCAGTATGGTATCGGCTGGTTTGATATTAATTACCGCTATCTGAGTAAAGCGGATCGAATCGACGATGAGCTTGGCTTCATAATAGACCGGGTGGATGAGCGGGTCCCTATACACGTCCTCGATATTTCTGCCGGTATAACCGGATATCTGGCCGGACTTCCCGTCAAGCTAAGCGGATCAATAAAGAACGCGCTCCAGTATCATTATATAGAATTCCCCGGCAACATCGCCCCGACTCGGCAGTATCTGATGTCCCTGCAGGTCGCCATATAGCCCGGATCGGAAAAATATGTTTGTAGATTCCCACGTACATCTGTACGATACACAATTCGATCAGGATCTGAACGAAGTCGTCCGCCGCGCGGTTGAAGCGGGAGTTCATGCATTCGTAGTTCCGGGTATCGATCTCGAGAGCAGCAAACAGGCGATCAAGCTTGCCGAGGCATACGAAACGATATACGCCGCGGTAGGGATTCATCCGCACGCAGCATCGGAAGTCCGGGACGGAGATTTCGATGAGATAGCGCGGCTTTCACAGCATCCCAGGGTCGTTGCGATAGGGGAGATCGGTCTGGATTATCACTACGATTTCAGTCCGGCAGAGACGCAGAAGGAGGTCCTGAAGAGGAATATCGCGATTGCCCGGAGCATGGACCTCCCCGTCATCATACATAACAGGAAAGCTGTCGACGATACCATTTCGATCCTCCGCGATGAGACGGAGAAAAACCCGGGATGGCGGTCGCGAAAAGCATATGCGCAGAGCAGGCATTCGGTACCGCGCGGTGTCTTCCACTGTTTCGACGGAACTCTCGAAGATGCAAAGCGAGTGTTCGATCTGAATATGTTGATTTCTTATCCGGGGATCCTGACGTTCAAAAACTCCCCTGTTAAAGAGATTGCGTCGAAGGTGTCCGTAGAATTCTTTCTCCTCGAAACGGATGCACCCTATATGGCCCCGGTACCGCATCGGGGGAAGCGGAACGAACCGGCATATCTTGTGCATATTGCGGAAACACTTGCCGATCTTCAAACCCTCTCGGTGGAGGATATTGCACGAACGACGACGTATAATGCGTACAAATTGTTCGGGATCGGAACTGCGGGAACCCCGGAGATCGCATACAAGATCAGAAATTCTCTATATCTCAATATTACCCGCCGGTGTAATGCCGATTGCGTGTTTTGCGACCGGAAGGGGGATGCCGTCGTAAAAGGCCACAACCTCCGCATCGAGGAGGAGCCGACCGTTCCCGAGATCATCGAATCGGTCGGCGATCCGCGGATGTATGATGAGATTGTTTTTTGCGGATACGGAGAACCGACCATACGGTTGGATGCGGTCAAAGCGGTATCGAAGTGGGTCAAAGAAAAAGGGGGGATGGTCCGGCTCAATACGGACGGGCATGGAGACGTTATTAACAAACGGAATATCGCTCCGGAGTTGGCCGGGCTGATCGATACGGTGTCGATCAGTTTAAATTCGCTGGACCCGGTACAATACGGCGAGCTCATGCAGATCGACGGCGAGCAATATCATAGAGCGATGATAGACTTTGCGCTGGAGGTGAAGAAGTATGTGAACGAAGTCGTTATGACGGTAGTGGATCTATCGGAGGTCGACATCGAGCGGGCCCGAAGATTTGTGGAAGAGGAGTTGGGAGTCACGTTCAAGAACAGGGCGTATTTTTAAGCGCGGGCATACCTCCTCGATAACGGCTGATGCGGGTGGTCGGCTACTCGTAGGAGGGTGCACTGCTACTCGCTGAGTGCGTAGGCGGTGATGTTCCTTTCCTCAAGATCGATATCGATGTGGACGACGTTCGGATGGCAGCATACCCAGCAATCCTCCACGAATTCCTGATGCATCCCTTCGCTCGGATCCACGACGATCTCATTCTCTTCGAAACAGAACGCACAACTGTACGTCGCCAGATCCGCGAGTGTTACCTCAATGCTCTCCATACATTCCTCCTGTGTGTATCACCAATCTATGCGCTTTTTCATAAAAGTCAAGAGCGATTAACCGTTCGCAGTTTTTCTCTCTTGCGTATTAATTCAATTTTCTGTTTCTTATACGTTATCCGAATGCACACACTTCCGAACCCTTCACCCGGAGCCGCCCGATGAAAAAACGATTACCCGATGTTTACTACAATCCCGTCAGTATGATCGGAGCGTCGATCGCGATTGTCAGTTTCGGCATCATTCTGTTTTTGTTTTTTGTCGATCTGATTTCCTCAACCGCATCGCCGTACATCGGCATCGTGACCTTTATCATCCTCCCCGCATTTCTCATCCTCGGATTGATAATCATTCCCATCGGTGCGTTTCTCGAACGGAAGAGGGAGCGGAGGACGGGCGACAAAGGGCCGCGACTGCCGACCATCGATCTCAACGAACCGCGGCACCGGTTTGCATTCTCAATTTTTTCGATCGGTACGGTTCTCTTATTGCTGATGACGGCGATCGGAGGTTACCGCGCCTACGAGTATACCGATTCCGTCGAATTCTGCGGCGAGCTATGTCACACCGTTATGGAGCCGGAATTCGTCTCATATCTGCAATCTCCGCACGCAAGGATCCGCTGCGTTGATTGCCATGTCGGAACGGGGACGAACTGGTTCGTCAGATCCAAGCTGTCCGGCGCCTATCAACTCTATGCGGTTACCGTGAATAATTTTCCGCGCCCGATTCCAACGCCGGTCGAGAATCTCCGTCCGGCCCAGGATACCTGCGAACAATGCCACTGGCCTCTGCATTTTTACGGGGACAAAAAGCGGGTCGAAACCTACTTTCTCTCGGACCGGGAGAATACCAGATGGACTATCAGTCTTCTCATGAAGACCGGAGGGGGAATGACCGAGACCGGACCCGCCGAGGGCATTCACTGGCACATGAACATCGCGAACACTTTCGAATATGTACACCTCGACCGGCAGCGTCAGGAAATACCCTGGGTGCGGGTGACCGATGCCGAAGGGAACGTCACCGAATATTTTTCAAACGAGTACCGACTCTCGCCTGAAGATCTGGCCGGTATGGAGAAAAGGGTGATGGATTGCATGGATTGTCACAACCGGCCGACCCATGTCTATCGTCCCCCCGGAAAAGCGATCAACAACGCCCTTGCGTACAACCAGATCAGCAGCGACCTTCCGTATATCAGAAGAGTCGCCGTCGAAGTGCTGGCAAGAGAATACGAAGACCGGTATGCGGCCCAGGAAGGAATCGAAAGCTATATTACGGATTATTATTCCACAAATTATCCCGATGTCATACGGGAACAGGAGCCGTCGGTCCGGAAGGCAATCGATGAAGTCAAGCGGATCTATTCCCGGAATTTCTTCCCCGAGATGCGCGTAAGCTGGCGGGCGTATCCGGACAATATCGGACATATGCATAATCCGGGGTGTATGAGATGCCATGCAGGGAATATGTTCAGCGCAGACGGCCGCGTCGTTTCCTCCGACTGCAACATCTGCCACACGATCCTGACGCAGGGAGAAGGTCCGCTCAGGTCGATGCTGGTCCTCGACGGTATGGATTTCGAACACCCGGTCGACATCGGCGATGCATGGCGGGAAGTGGCATGCCACACATGCCATACGGGCGAGTGAACTTCCGGCGCACGAACGAAAATGATTACCGATACTATCGTTCGGCCTGAATCGAACAGCCGGGTTACTCTTATTGTGAGATCCATCCGCGGTAAGTTCTTCATAGAGCAGCGGTTTTTCCGCAATTCCAATCATTAATAAAGCGACTATTACCATGCCCAAAGCAATTAAATTTATCATGATCGCCTTCTTCGGGTTCATCATCATCTCTGCGTTCTCGGGGATCGTATTTCAGGCGCTCATCGACTATTACTTTTTCGATTCGCTCGTCTTCGTGCCGGTCTTCTGGAAATATTTCACCAGCCAGTATGTAGTACAGGCGATTTTTCTCGCCAGCTTTCTGGTAATCGGCGGAGCGAACGTCATCGTAGCATACCGGTCATCGAAATATGTAAACCGTACGCTCGATCTGGGAGCGATGGGGGTAAATTTCAAGGTCTTACGCCTCGTGTTTATGGCTCTCTTCGTACTGATCGGATGGTTCCTCAGCATGTATCCGTCCTCACACTGGCTGGAGGTGCTGATGTATCTGAGACAGTCTCCGTTCGGTTCGACGGATCCGATCTTTGAGCGGGATATCGCATTCTATGTGTTTTCGCTGCCCGTTTTCGAGATGCTTCGTAATTTTCTGACCGTCTCTCTTGTATTCACCGTCATAGCTACCGCGGTAGTATACTATTACCGTGAAGGTATCCTCATCGCTCCGCAGGCGGTGCATATCGCCCCTCACGTTAGAGCCCATGCGGGAATCCTCCTTGCGTTATTCTTCGCCGTCCAGATTTTCGACTACTGGCTGAGCCGTTACGCCCTCCTGTTCTCAACGGAAGGCATCGTTTACGGGATGACCTACGTCGACGATAAGATCAAGGTATTCGCCTACAATGCAATGATCGCCGTATGCATTGTTGGCATCGTTCTCTCGCTGATCGGGTATATGCGCCGGTCGTTCAAACAACCGGTGATCGCTCTCGGATTGCTCATCGCGGGTTCGGTGCTGCTCAGTCATATGCTGCCGGGCCTTGTTCAGCGGTTTTCGGTGACCCCGAACGAGCTCGAGCGCGAAGGGCCGTATCTGGTGAATCACATTCAGACGACCCGAAATGCGTACGGCCTGAACGACATAGAAGAGAAAGCGTACCCCGTCGATTACAATCTATCGATGAGCGATATCCGCAACAACCGGCTCACCATCGAAAATGTTCCGCTCTGGGATTACCGCCCGCTCCTCGATACCTATACGCAGATTCAGGCGATCAGACCTTACTACGATTTTAACGATATCGACATCGCCCGGTACATTATGAACAACGAATACCGCCAGATGATGCTGGCCGTGAGGGAACTCGATCAGCGCAGACTTTCCGGCGATTCGCAGACGTGGGTGAACAAGACCTTTATCTACACTCACGGGTACGGCGTGGTGGCGAGTCCTGTCAACGTGTTCACCGAAGAGGGGCTCCCCGAACTGTTCATCCGGGACATCCCCCCGCGATCCACCGTCGATGTCGGCGTCGAACGGCCGGAGATTTATTTCGGCGAGCGAACGAACGAACCGGTCGTCGTCAATGCCTCGATACAGGAATTCGATTATCCATACGGCGAGACGAACGTCTTCAGTACGTACCTGGAAGAGACGGGAGTCGCCGTCGGATCATTCTTCCGCCGGCTCATGTTCGCTATTCACTTCGGCAGCATCAACTACCTGATCACCGACTACATTACTCCGGAGAGCAGGATCGTTTATTACCGCAACATCCACCAGCGGGTCCGGAAGCTCGCCCCGTTCCTGACGTTCGATAACGATCCTTACATCACGATCGTCGACGGAAGGTTGTACTGGATATACGATGCGTATACCGCAACCGATCGATACCCCTATTCGAAACCTTATGGCAGGGGAATGAACTATGTCAGGAACTCGGTCAAGGTAATCATCGACGCCTACAACGGGGATACGAAATTTTACGTGATTCAGGAAGATCGCGATCCGTTAATACGCGCCTATATGGCGGTCTTCCCCGAATTATTCGTTCCAATCTCTGAGATGCCGCAGGGATTGCGGGACCAGATCCGCTATCCGCAGGACCTGTTCGATATTCAATCTTCGATGTTCCGGATCTATCATATGCACGATCCGACGATGTTTTACAACCGCGAGGATGTCTGGGAATTCCCGCGCGAACGGGTCGCCGGTGCGGCGCAAACCATGGAGAGCTATTATACGATACTCCGTCTGCCGGAGGAACGACTGGAGGAATTTCTCCTCATGATTCCGTTCACACCCTCGAACCGGGATAACATGATCGCCTGGTTGTCGGGCAGGTCGGACGGCGATCACTACGGTAAGTTGCTGCTCTATAGATTCCCGCGCGGAGAGCTGGTTTTCGGACCGATGCAGATCGAGGCGAGAATAGACCAGACTGCGGAGATCGCGCAGCAGCTCGCGCTCTGGGACCAGGCCGGCACCCGGGTCATAAGGGGTAGTTTACTGGTTATTCCGCTTGAGAACTCCATTCTCTATATCAAGCCGCTCTTTCTCCGGGCTGTCGAAGGACGATTGCCGGAATTGAGGAGGGTATTGGTTTCCGACGGCAACCGCGTTGTCATGGAGGCGGGACTCGATATTGCGCTCGAGCGGCTGTTCGGCGACCGGCCTGCGATAGCACGGGGGGGAGAGGGAGAAGTACCTGGTCTCCCCGCGGTACCGGAAACAGTGCCGATCCAGACTTTCAGACAGATGGCGCAGCAGGCTCTCGAGCGATATGAGCGTGCGCAGCAGTATCTCCGCGAGGGCGATTTCGCAGGATACGGTGCGGAAATCGACGCTCTGCGCAGGGAATTGCAGCGGATGGCAGATCATAAGTGAGGAGTTTGTTTAGTTGAAGTTAAAGTTGAAGTTAAGGTTGAAGCTCTTTCGACCACATACTCTTACGGCTATTCAATCATAGAGATATAACATTCTGATGTCATAACCTGTATAGTATAATTAAATAAGTCTAATAGTATTGTTTAGAAATTTTTCCGTACGAGCAACTATATGCAACGAAATTATATATACCAACCGGGAGGAAACCTGAGGACGAAGGTAAGCATCGTCCAAAATACATTCTTACAATTGATTCTCAGTAACAATTACCACCTTCAATGGTCTATCGCCATTCTGTGAGCGACGGTGCGGAGCTATATTTTCAACTCACCTGATTCCCCTCTTCCCCGATTTGTCGGGGGAGACCCGGCTTGAGCGGTGCAGGTGTAGTTGGATGTGAGACTGCAAGGGAGCTACAGGATTTATTTCATATGCTGGGTCTTCTACCCCCGATTATCTTCCTTTATATAACCGGTCTGCAAGCGATTTGGGTAGTTTGTTCCTTATGATTGCATATGCCGCTGCATCGACGTTGTAGCTGAACCTGAAATTTTTATATTCCCATTTGTCGGTATCGATAATCCCGAAACTGAGTTGGGGTCTGCCGTCTCGCGGTTGTCCAATGCTGCCGGGATTAATCAGGAATCTGCCGTCGGGAGTCAGATTGAACTCCTTCAAATCGTCGCGGCAAACGAAAGATTGGTGTGTGTGTCCGAGGAAACAGATTCGCGATTTGAAATATCCGAACTGCGATCCCGCCATTTCGAGGGAATTGACATAGTTCCACTGTGCCGGGAACGCCGGACTCGCATGGACGAGCATGGCTATCTCGTTTTCGACGACGTACGGTAGATTTGAAAGAAAGGTTTTATTTTCAGACGTGAGTATTTTCGATGTCCATTTCGCAGCCGCTTCTCCCGCCGGGGGTAGAAATTTAGTATATTCCGGATACAGGGCAGCGTGATCATGATTCCCGAGAACAGTATACTTTGCTTTCTCCCGTATAATATCCACACATTCGTTGGGATTACCGCCATATCCGACAATATCTCCGAGACAATAGATCCGATCGACGAACATATGATCGATGAGCGACAAGGCTTTTCGCAACGCCTGTAGATTGCTGTGTATATCGGAAATTATCGCAATTCGCATTTATTTAATTGATTATTGAATATTTAGATTACGTTGAAAGAGTCGTTGTCATTCCTGGATGGATTCAGTTCCGCTTCTACCATGGTAATGACTTAGCTGGAAAATTCTTACCCTCCTGACTCCCCTCTCCGCCGACTGCGGAGAGGGGTTCGGGGGTGAGGCTGCAAGGGATCTACTAGCTCTATATCATTGGCATCGTAGTCGAAGGATGACAACGGCTTTTTCACCGGGAACAAACCAGGATTGCACAGACACCACCTGGGTTTTCCATTTCCAAATTACTTTTAGTATACAAATAAATACAAAGAATTAAAAATGAACAATAACAACAGACACCCAGAGCAGTTGGCCGGTCGATCCGGTAATAATAATAACAATCTACAAGCAGCGGGAAAGATCCCGTATCATTTATCGACGGGAGTTCCAACGCTTGCCGACTATCTGCCGGTAATTTTGAGGGGAAAGTGGCTTATTCTATTGATCGCTCTTCCCATATTCGGTGGGATCATGCTCAATACATTGAAGAAGGAGCCCGAATATGAGGCGACTGTGTCTGTCATGATAAACACACAACCTCAGCGATCCCCGATTCTGACCGGATTGGTAAACCAAGGATCCCAGAGAATGGGAAATGAAATCGAGCTGCTGAAATCGCGAAGCATCGCAGAAACGGTTGCTCAGATTTTGCTTGAGAACCGGTTTCTGGATAAAGACAGTTCCATCGTGCTCCCTCTCCTCACAAGGCCGAGCGATACCGGGAACGCCGATGTCATACTACCGTTACGTTCGGTTGCAGGACGGGTCAGGTCGATGATATCTTTCTCACCTGCACAGGATGCGGACTTTATTTTTATTACAGCCCGCAGCAAAAATTCCGAGGAAGCTGCAATTCTAGCGAATGCATATGCGCAGGTTTATTACGACCGCAATTTCTATCAGAGCCGCGCTCAATCCCGCAATGTAAGAGAGTTTCTTGAATCGCAACTTCAGGAGAAACAAGCTAGCCTTGAGCGCGCAGAGCAAGCTATGCAGACATATATGGAGAGCCAGGGCATCGTTCTTATCGACGATAATACCAAACGGATAATAGAAAATCTAACCCAGCTCGAAGCACAGCGCGAGGCAGTTGACGTAGAGATCCGCTCGCTTACGAATACCCTTTCATCCTTGAGACTTCAACTTGCGGAACAGGAGCCGAATATAGCCCGCAGTATAGGATCTACCGACAATCCGTACATCAGAATGCTCCAGGAACAGATGGCTGAACTCGAAGTACAACGCGACCTGACACTCTCGCAGAACCCGGAAGCGATACGGAGTGAACGCTATCAGCATATGCTCAAGGAGATCGAAGATCAACTCGAATTGTTGCGGGCAAATCTTAATAAACGGACCGACGAATTCATGCAATCGCTTACACCCGGAACGACCGCCGATCCGTCGGGTTTTATCCGCCAGCTCAGGCAGCGTATCCTGGAGGAGGAAATATCCCTGCAGGGACTCCAATTTCGACGAGCAGCTCTTACCGAATCGCTGACCAGGTTCGAGCGGCAGTTCGACCGGCTCCCGCAGGTCAGCATGGATTACGCCCGGCTCCACCGAACCCGCATGAGCAGCGAGAAAACATATTTGCTCATCGAACAACGCTACGGCGAAGCGCTGATTACCGAACAGTCGGAATTCGGTAACGTCGAAATCATAGATCCCGCACTCGTTCCGGGTAGGCCTACGAGTGTCAATCTAAAGTTCATCATCTTGGTTGCATTAACTCTCGGCTTCGGGAGCGGCATAGGTGTCGTGATATTGCTCGATAAGTTATTCGCGAAAGTCAGGGTCCCCGAGGACCTACAAAAATTCGGATATGATACACTGACGACTATATCGAATATGAATAGCGACTTAAAAAATGTAACGTCAAGGAATCGGATCCCGAAGGATTTTCGGCTGCTTGATAAGCATCTCATCACGGTCTCCAACCCGTTCTCTCCGACGGCAGAATCGTTCCGTTTACTGAGGACTAACATCCGATTTACGAAGATAGATCATCGCTTGCGTACAATGATGGTTACGAGCCCGAGCCCCGGCGAAGGCAAGTCCACTATAATTGCGAACCTGGCAATAGCCTATGCCCAATCCGGAATGAAAACCATTCTTATTGATGCGGATCTTCGCAAACCGATGCTTGGGGAGTTGTTCGATCTGCCGACCGAACCGGGCCTGACCAACGTTCTTGCCGGTGAGTTACCTTTATCAAAAGGGATAAGAACAACCGTGATCGGTAATCTCGACCTGCTTCCGTCCGGATCCCTTCCGACAAATCCTGCCGAACTTATCGGATCGCAGAAAATGCGGCGGTTGGTTGAGATTCTATCTACTCATTACCAGACAGTACTGTTCGATACGCCCCCGGTCCTCGCGGCAAGCGATCCGCTCGTGCTCTCAACGCTGACCGACGGCGTATTGCTGATCGTTCTGGCTGGTCGCACAGCGGTACGAGAGCTTAAGCACACCGAGGAAAGCCTGAAGAGAGTCGATGCGAAGGTTCTCGGTGTCGCACTCAATATGTTCGATTATAAACGAGCATACGGCAGTTCATATGCTTACAGTTATTATCGGTACGGTAAGTACGGCTACAAAGCCGAAGGTAAATCTTCGATAAAAACCGGAGAGGCGAAAGCTCAATAACAGTATCGTTTCAGATGAGTATGATAAAAAGATGTTCAAAATGTTGTACATACACCCGGATTATTAAAGGCTAAGGTATGATAAAATCCACCTGCTACCTCTTAAGTATTCTCCTATCCATTTCCCCGGCGCTCTATGCTCAGTCCACTGTACAGCAGGGTACGACGCCTGGCCTTGCGGGGATGGGGATGGTAAATTATGTGTACACCAAGCGGGGCGATCTGCCGATTCATGTCAGCATCTGGGGAAGCGTTCGTGCACCGGGACGGTATGAAATTCCCGACGGTACCTCACTCGGCGACTTTCTATCCCTCGCCGGTGGTCCGGGATTTGATACGCGAGGATTCGCAATAGGCGATCAGTCCAGTTCTCGACAAATGCGAGGCAAGACGCATATCCGGCTGTCGCGCGAGACACCTCAGGGAGTTCGTATTATTCTGGAATCGCGCATCGATAATTTGCTACAAGAGAATATTCGGTCGTTCAAGATACAGGACGGAGATATTCTCATGGTCGATATGGTTCGCACGTTTAATCTCATGGATTTGATACTTCTGATATCTTCCAGCGCCTCGGTGATCCTACTCCTCGACAGAATCTTCTCCATATTCTAGCAATCGATCGGTCCCTGCGGGGTAAATGAACGCTTTATATTCTTCGCGTTGCTCAATACCGGGTTCTTCAGATTCTCCGCTATGAATCTGTTTCCGGATGTCTGGTATTACCTGCATGTGATGCATCCGGAAAATAACGCGTCATGATTCAATCATCCTATCTCCTGATGAATCTTATACCTACAACGACAGAGAACCTGTAATCGTGTATACATTGGCATTTAAAAAACTTCTCTATTCGTTCACTTCCGAAATTAC
This sequence comes from uncultured Ignavibacteriales bacterium, assembly GCA_964495085.1. GTDB lineage: Bacteria > Bacteroidota > Ignavibacteria > T3Sed10-11 > T3Sed10-11 > CAZBUK01. Next base: position 10,615 of record CAZBUK010000001.1, on the reverse strand, counting down.
CAGACTTACCGATTTATTGCCGGAAGACGATATTTCACGGAAAGTGTCCGTAATGCTTCTCAGATCAGCCGCTAACCTTATGACGAGTTATTTCGATTCGCGAAACGGCACATCGCCGGAAGCGAAGATCGATCAGATGCGATTAGCAGTTAATTTTTGTCATGAGATTCGGGTAAATTTACAGTTTATTCGTGACAGCGATCGTCTGTCGAGAAGCTCCATCGATCCGCTCATGAAGGACGTTCGTGAAATCGAAGCCGCATTCGGTTCGTGGAAAGAGGTAAAAATATAGCTTCGGGTATCCCAAAAACTATCGGTTTCCGGAGATAAAAGCGGATATCCGGAAACAAAATCCGATTGATACGCATCTCATTATGAAAAATTTTGCACTCACCGGTGTAGCTGGATACATTGCTCCACGACATTTGAAAGCTATCAAAGAAACCGGTAATCGTCTGATTGCCGCCGTCGATCCGCATGATTCGGTCGGGATACTCGACAGCTATTATCCTGATGCGAGCTTTTTTACGGAGTTCGAACGATTCGACCGGCATCTTGAGATGCTTCGCCGTTCGGATAAGGATACTAAAGTCGAGTATCTTTCCATCTGTTCACCGAATCATCTGCATGACGCGCATATACGTCTCGCATTGCGTATCGGAGCCGATGCTATTTGCGAAAAACCGCTGGTCTTGAACCCCTGGAATCTTGATCGATTGGAAGAGCTTGAAGAGGAATTCGGTAAGAGAATTTATACCATATTGCAGCTCCGTCTCCACCCATCACTGATTCGGATTAAAAAGGATCTTGACCGGGGAACTAACAACACGAAACATACTGTTCGGCTCAGCTATATTACGACGCGCGGCAAATGGTACCGCTATTCCTGGAAGGGCAATAGCGAACGCTCCGGGGGGATAACGACGAATATCGGTATTCATTTTTTCGATATGCTCATTTGGCTATTCGGTCGTGTACAGAATAGTATTGTGTCTATACGAACCGAAGATAAAGCCGGAGGCATGCTCGAACTCGATCATGCGAACGTAGAATGGTTCCTTTCACTCGATGCAAAGGATCTTCCGACGGAACAATACCACAAAAACGGAAGGGCCACTTTTCGTTCCATAGCTGTCGATGGTGAGGAACTCGAATTCAGCGAAGGATTTACCGACTTACACACACGAGTGTACGAAGAGGTTATCGCGGGAAGGGGCTTCGGCATTGAGGATGCAAGACCATCGATTGAATTGGTTCATTCGATAAGGAATGTAAAAATGACAGAGAAGACTTCTCAACAAATTCACGCCGGCTATAGTACAGCAGATTGACATGATCGGACAGTGAGTTGTAAAAAGGTAGAAACAAAATCATCTGTACAATTAAAAGTATTAATAATACGATTCAAACAGATTTTAAGCCTTTCACAAATAATAGAAATAGCAAGTGAGAAAAAAAGAAGTAGCTATAGTAATACCATTATCCATGAGGCCGGATCTCGGTGAGTCGGAGATAATTTCCTTTCAGCATCTCGAGTACTACCTGGGTGAGTACGACCGTTATTTTTTGGTACCAAAGAGTCTTAAATTTAAACATGAACGAATTCCGGTAATACGCTTTAATGACCATTATTTCGGAAGTGTTGATGCACATAACCGTTTATGTCTGTCTAAAGATTTATATCGCAGGTTTGAGGATTATGATTATATATTAATGTACCACCTCGATGCTCTGGTATTTAACAGTAATCTTTCCGACTGGTGTAAATTGAATTTTGATTTCATAGGAGCTCCCTGGATCAAAGGTCCGGACCTGCCGTGGTTGCACGAGAACGGTGTCGGGAACGGCGGATTTTCCCTGCGAAAAGTGAAATCTTTTTTAAAATTATTAAATTCCCAGATACCGTGGCATAACCACGATGAGCTAACAAGAAGAAGAGTTGATACCAAAGTGATGAAAAGATTTAACCAAATAATAATAGAATCGCGCAATATTATAACGGGTCAAAACAATATAAAAAGGCATATCGAAGCATATATCAGAAAGAACCGCAATGATGATAGGTTTCTATCTTTCTACGCAAAAAAATATTATCCCGATTTTACCATCGCACCGATTGAGGTCGCGCTCCGGTTTGCATTCGAAGCGAATCCCAGAATTTGTTATGAGCTGAACAATCATGAGATTCCTTTCGGTTGTCACGCCTGGGAGAAATATGATAGGGAGTTCTGGTTACCGTACACATTGTCCTACAAAACAGCTAAGAGCGGGTAAGTATTGAAATATTTGGTTGGTATAAACAAAGTGAGGAATTAATTCATGGAAGAGGAATATAAAATAATCAAACCCCAGACCGGATGGCATTTCGTTAATATAAGCGAGCTTAATGAGTACAGAGATATGTTTTTCTATCTGGTATGGAGGGATATTAAGGCACGGTATGCTCAATCCGTATTAGGTATCGGGTGGGCGGTAATCCAGCCAGTCTTTTCGATGTTAGTTTTCACCATAGTCTTTGGGAATCTGGCGAAGATTGATTCGGATGGAGTGCCCTATGCAATCTTTAGCTTTACCGCCCTCGTTCCGTGGACATTTTTTTCGAGTTCCCTTACATCATCCTCGGGAAGTCTTACCGGAATGATCACCAAGATATATTTCCCTCGTCTTGTTTTACCCCTGGCTTCGGTATTGTCCAAGTTGGTTGATTTCTGTATCTCATTTGTTGTCCTTGTGGGGTTGTTGATCTGGTTTCAGGTTATACCAACCTTGTGGGTATTTGTTTTGCCCTATCTGATAATTCTTTTAATGATGACAGCAGTAGGTTTTGGCATGTGGCTTTCCGCACTGTCTGTGCAATTTCGCGATATACGATACGGTCTACATTTTGGCGTACAGTTATTGATGTATGCGGCGCCCGTTGTTTATCCGGCAAGTCTTGTACCTGATCAGTACAGGTTATTGTATGCCCTCAATCCTATGGTTGGAGTGATTGAGGGTTTCCGTTCCGCTATACTTGCTACAAACCCAATGCCCTGGGATATGATTATTATCGGAACTGTCTCTGCAGTTATTATTTCCTTGAGCGGCGCTCTATATTTTAAGAGAAGGGAAAAGTTTTTCGCAGATGTTATTTAACAAATTATATTAGTGGGTATATACAATGAGCAATAAAGTTATTATTGTTGAGAATCTATCTAAACAATATCGTATCGGATTGAAGGAAAAGATTCACGATTCTCTAGCCGGGGCAATTGCCTCCTGGGCTAGAGCCCCTCTTTCTAACTATAATCGTTTACGCAAATTGAGCAAGTTCGAGGGAAATGGTGAAGCGGATGATATTATCTGGGCACTGCGAAATGTATCATTTGACGTTCAGGAGGGAGAGGTTTTGGGAATTATTGGGAGAAACGGTGCCGGTAAAAGTACGTTATTGAAAGTATTGTCGCGGATAACAGATCCTACCAGCGGTACTGTGCGGATAAAAAGAAAAGTATCAAGTTTACTGGAAGTAGGAACCGGTTTTCACGCAGAACTTACCGGAAGAGAAAATGTGTATTTAAACGGAACCATTATTGGGATGCGTAAGAAAGAAATCGACAAAAAATTTGATGCTATTGTAGAGTTTTCCGGCGTCGAGAAATTTATCGATACTCCGATAAAACGATACTCAACGGGAATGACCGTTCGTCTCGCGTTTGCGGTAGCGGCTCACATTGAACCGCAAATATTAATCGTCGATGAAGTTCTGGCTGTCGGTGACATTGAGTTTCAAAAAAAATGTATCGGTAAAATGGGTGATGTTGCCAAAAGCGGGAGAGCAGTTCTTTTTGTGAGTCACAATTTAGTAGCTGTTCAGAATCTTTGCACACGTGCAATCTGGATCGAAAACGGATCCATTGCCCAGGATGGCGATGTGGGTGATGTAGTTCGTGCCTATATAAAATCAAGTTCGGATGCAAAAGCGTTGGATTTGGAGCTCTCAGTCAGAAGCGGAAACGGATATGCAAGATTTCAGAATGCAAAGACGCTTGACAGTGACGGTCAGCATCGTGATACTTTTAGTATGGGTGAAACGATTTTTATAGAATTTGAAATTCTTTTTTACAAAGAACTTTCAGGTTTACATTTATCTGTTACTTTCAGACAAACAGGTACGGGATTGAATGTACTTCATTTAACTAATAACGATTGTGATTTTCATCTGGAACATATTGCTAAAGGCATTCGAATCGTGCGGGTTGAAATTCCTAAGTGTTTATTATATCCGAACACGTACGATGTGTCGTTATACGTAGACAATAAATTAGGAATAATTGATAGTGTGCAGAATATATGTAGTATTACGATGATACAGAGTAATGTATCGAAGCGGACAACGCCATTTTATAACCAACTTGGTGTAGTTCACCATCAAACATATTGGAATGAAATTTAGCACAGATATTTTACTTGATATTAAGCCATTAAAATCGGTAGTAGTGCCTACCTTTAATAGAGAAAAATTGTTAGATAACCTTTTATACTCAATATGTATGCAGAAAATTGATAAATCGGAATATGAAGTAATTGTAGTTGACAACAATTCCACTGATTCCACCTTCATTCGTTTATGTTAGAATTATGGCAATAGAACCAATTATCAGTGTGGTAATAAGTACATTTAATAGAGATAGATTGTTACATAGAGCGTTAGAATCATTATGTAAACAATCAATTGGCAATAATCAATTTGAAGTTATCGTGGTTGATAATAATTCAAAGGATGATACTCGAAATATTGTCCGTCAATTTAAAAGTAACGGAACGAGAGTTAGATATTATATCGAGCGGAAACAAGGTGCTTCGTATGGTAAAAACCGAGGTATTAAAGAGGCAAAGGGGGAGTATGTTGCATTTATAGACGATGATTGTGTTGTACCTTCTCAATGGCTCGCAATAGCGTATACGATTATCAAAAAGGAATCCCCTATAGTTTTTGGCGGATCGATATACCCATATATAGATAAACCGTTACCAAAATGGTATAAGGCCGAAAATGAAATTCATAAACCATTCAATGAACAACGCGTTTTATCAAGAAATCAATACGGAAGAATATACGGTGGGAATATGTTCTGCAAGCTTAGTGTGCTCCATGAATTGAATGGATTTGATCCAGGTTACGGTCCCATAGGAAAGAAAATTGGATTTTCTGAAGAGACAGATCTATTGAAAAGAATTGGCGATTACTTCCCCGAAAAGAAAGCAATTTTTAATCCACTTCTGTACGTTTACCATACCGTAGATGTAAACAATTTGAAATTTCTATATAGTATTAAGTCGTCTTTCCGTGCAGGTAGGGATGTATTCCGCGTGTGGAATGATAATCACGATAGTTTTAATAGTCGAGTTGATCTGGTAAAGCCACTACTTATAACATTGAGGAATCTTTTGTATGAATTAACTGTGAATATTTTTCGACGGAATAAAATTGAATATCCTTACATAAGAGCCTATTTCCATATAAAAACGTTGAGGCATGTTAGAAACTTAGGTAAGATTTACCAACAATATCTTTCGCTTTTGAATAGTCAGGCAAAGAGAATATAGTCTATATCTGGTATTGTTAAATAGTATAATTTCCCATTTTATGTATCTCAAATCAAATTGGATTTCCCCCTTCGCTTTAAAGTTAATTAGACACAAATCGATTTAAAATATGTCTATTCTGAGTTCTATGCGAGATTGTTCGAAATGGGTACTAATCAAACCTGTGGGTGGCTTATGTAATCGTTTACGCGTAATTGTTTCATCACTTATTCTTGCAGAATATACAGGACGAGGATGTCAATTGTTCTGGATGCCCAAGAGCTCGTGTAATTGTCTATATACCGATTTATTTGAACCTAACGGATTAATGGATATTGTACCTCTCTGGTATTTTAAGGTAGCGCGTCGTTTGAATATTCTACCATTTAGAAAAGTAAGAAATAAACAAGGCATCGTAATCGATCAAAATGTTCTGTCTGAGATAAAGTGGATAATTAATATTGACGAGTATGATGAGTTTGATTATGTGTATTTTAAAGATTGTTTCAGTGATTTTATACCTTCCCAGCTTTCTCCTGATGAATACAAGGAGAAAATAAGCTGTTATTTACGAAGATTGCAACCCATTGTATCGACACGGAATAAACTCTTCGATATGCCCTCTCAAACGATTGGGGTTCACATCAGGCGAACCGATAATTATCAAGCCATTAATGTAAGCACACTAGAAAAATTTATTTATGAAATGCGCAAATCTCTAAGAGAAAATACCGCTACTCAATTTTTCCTTGCTACAGACGATCCCGATGTGGAATCTCATTTGAAGCAAATATTTCCGAATAAAATAATTGCATACCCAAAATCTGGTTACGATCGGAATAGGAAGGTCGCCATACAAGATGCATTGATCGATTTACTTTTATTATCAAGATGTGAAAAAATATTGGGAAGTTCTTACAGTTCATTCAGTGAGTATGCTTCTTTGTATAATCAAATAGAATTGAATGTCGTGGGGAGTGGTATTTGGAAGGGGCCAGCTCACTCAATTTATCACCGTGAATAATTATATTTAGGTTGTGGCAATGTAATTATTACTAATATTGATAACCCATTGGTCCGTATATAATCTGGAAGAGAATACATCTAAAAATACTTAATAAGAGAGCAGGTTGATTTCAAGACTCATACTGTTTTTAATAGGCACATGAATAAATTCAAAAATGATTAGTTATGTTTAGTGGTTTACTGAAAAGATATATTAAAATACTTTTAGTTTCCATTAATGTTTTAAAACTGAGAGGAATAATTTCTCCGATAGTAGGGAGATACTTCTTTCTTTTCTTAGGTAGCCCCAGTGGCATTCAACCTGTAAATAAGTTACCAATTGATACTGTGTATGAACATCAATCGGTTAAAAACAGTGTACCAAAAACTATATCAACTGTCATACACACAAAATTTTATCCCGTTCGGAAGTATCCGAAAGCGTTCCTCGTTTATTTGGAAAACAGTTACTCTACGAAATATGGATATAATTTGACATCTGCAGGGAAACTAATTCTTGAAACGTCGTATGAAGCGTATTTAGGATATTACTATCCAGATTGGAATGATAACAGTAATCCGGATCATTATAAAATATGGAGAAATTTGGAACTAGTACCGAATTTAAAATATTACGATCATGCAGTTGCAACATTGACGACGTTATATCAATCGAATTATTTTCACTGGATGTTTGATGTACTACCCCGTATTCATCTTCTGCAATTCTCCAAATTAAGACCAACTCACTATTATGTTGAGAATATGTATAAATTTCAAATTGAGACCTTAAAGTTGTTGGGTATCAATGATGATATAATAATTAATGCAAATGAGATCGAATATATAAGGGCAAAAGATTTGATTGTACCTTCCAATCCAGGAATTCCGGGGACAGTACCGGGGTGGGCTTGTGACTATTTAAGAACCAATGCTCTCAGTTTAGTGGCTCACAATGTCGATTCGATTGAAACTAAGTATATTTATGTAAGTAGAAAAAATGCATCTTATCGAAAAATCTTGAATGAAGAAGAGATTTTGGCGGTACTCAAAAAATACGACTTTCGGATTGTTTGTTTGGAAAATATGGAATTTTCGGAACAGGTTAATCTATTTTTCAAGGCAGAGTGTGTTGTTTCCGCTCACGGAGCAGGTCTATCAAATATCGTCTTTTGTAAGCAGGGGGCGAAGATCGTAGAATTATTTTCGACTAATTATGTAAACCCATGTTATTGGTATATTGCAGAGGAAGTCGGGTTAGACTATCATTATATGATTGGTAAAAATATTGATCAAGGGATTCATCAAAAAAATAGATGGGATGTTAAGAGCGATATAGTGATAGACATAAAATCATTTGATACATTGCTTCGAAATATTTTACGTGTAAAAAATAGTGTGTATTGATGTAAGTAATTGAATAATGAATGTTTAGTTAAAATAATATGAAAGACTTAAGAGATAAATTATGGGTATGAACATTCTCGGCATTTCCGCTTTTTACCACGATTCATCAGTTGCTCTTATCAAAGATGGTGAAATTATCGCTGCCGCCCAGGAAGAACGTTTCAGCCGTAAAAAAGGGGATGCGCGATTTCCGAAAGATGCCATTGCATATTGCCTTAATGAAGCCAGAATTACACCAAAAGATATAGATTATATAGTATTCTATGAAAAACCATATGTAAAGTTTGAAAGGCTGCTGGAAACATATCTCGCATACTCACCCGACGGATTTGAATCATTCCAGGATGCAATCCCGCTTTGGGCACAGTATAAGCTTGATATCCCGACACTTATTAAAAGCGAATTTAAAGGATATAACGGAGAAATATTGTTTACCGATCATCATGAATCGCACGCAGCCAGCGCATTTTTCCCGTCTCCTTTTCAGGATGCAGCCATTCTAACAATAGATGCGGTCGGTGAATGGGCTACAAGTTCAATAGGATACGGTAAAGGAAATAAAATAGAAATATTTAAAGAGTTACAATTCCCGCATTCGGTGGGCATGCTTTATTCCGCATTTACCTACTACTGCGGATTTAAAGTAAATTCCGGTGAGTACAAATTAATGGGTCTCGCCCCCTACGGAAAACCAAAGTATGTGGATATAATAAAAAATAAGATCGTAGAAATAAAGGATGACGGATCTATTTATCTCGACATGTCTTATTTTAATTACTGTCAGGGGCTTACGATGACCTCGGAAAAGTTTCATGAACTTTTCGGAGGACCTCCGAGAAAACCAGAAGCTATGATAAAACAAAAAGATATGGATCTCGCTGCGTCGATACAGTCGGTTTGTGAGGAGATAATGCTAAAAATGGCACTATATACACAAAAATTAACCGAAGCACAAAATCTTGTACTCGCCGGTGGTGTGGCGCTCAATTGTGTTGCGAACGGCCGGATATTGCGTGAAGGAACGTTCGAGAATATATGGATACAGCCGGCGGCGGGAGATGCGGGGGGATCGTTAGGCGCTGCATTGCTGGTGTGGTATCATTATCTGGGAAATGATAGACCCGTAAATAGAAGTGATCATCAAAGGGGATCGTTCCTCGGACCGTCCTTTGACAACGACGAGATCGGATTATTTCTCGATTCGATGGGTGCACGGTATAACCTTATACGTGACGAAGAGATATTGATAGATCATGTTGCCGGATTGATTAACGACGAGAAAATTATCGGATGGTTCCAAGGCCGTATGGAGTATGGACCCCGGGCGCTCGGTTGCCGGAGCATAATAGGCGACGCCAGATCGACAAGGATGCAGCAGAAAATGAACCTGAAAATTAAGTTCCGGGAATCATTCAGGCCGTTTGCACCCTGTGTTCTGCGTGAGCATGTCCACGAAGCATTTGGGATGCGGCCCGAAGAAGACAGCCCGTATATGCTGCTTGTCGCTCCGGTTTTGGAGGAATTACGTTCCTCGCTTACTGAAGAGGATATTGATAAAATGCAGGATCCTGATTTACGGATACGCGTTTCGGTTCCCCGATCGGTTTATCCCGCCATAACGCATGTCGATTATTCTGCAAGAGTTCAGACCGTCGACGAAGAGAGACACGGCCGTTATTACAGATTAATGAGAAGGTTTTACGAATTAACGGGCAGTCCCGTGATCGTGAACACAAGCTTCAACGTCCGCGGCGAACCGATCGTTCATTCGCCGGAGGAGGCATATCGCTGTTTTATGGCTACCGATATGGATTGCCTCGTGCTGGAGAATTACGTGTTGCTAAAGCAAGAACAACCGGAAGAATCAAGGATCAATACCGAGAACTATATTTCACAGTACGAGCTGGATTAATCAAATCTCACCCTAAGAAAACCATTGTGAACTAATCTTGATAAACCAATACTTATAAAAGGAAGGATAATGATCACACTCACTGAAAACCCCGATCGGGTCCAAGTATATAGTTTTTTAATTTCATTCGGTTTACTCGTTTCCATTATCGCCGGTATTATCGGATGGTATCTCCTGGATATCTTTTACGAAATCATAGTTACAGGAGGTATGCTCACTATTACATTGGTTATAATCGAATTTATACGGCGTAATTCCTTGCTTCCGTTGTACGAATTTTGGGATAAGATTACGAGAAACTATTCACTTATTTTGAACAGATGGACTAACAATGCCTGTTTTTATATGATTATAACGTCCGTCGGCTTAACCGGAAAAGATAATCGCTTTATCCCTGAATCTCGTAATAGTCCCTCTATGTGGCGATCACGTTCATCTTTAAAGAGAGAAGCGTTTATCAGCCAGTATAATGAGCATCAGGATAAAACGAACGGAAGCGGAAAATGGATAAGAAATTATATCCGATGGAGTATTTCGACGCGAAATGAATGGACGCTGGGTTTGTTACCATTTATAATTTTGTTAAAAATACATAAAGTCCGGGAGGAAAAGGAATTCCCGGCAAATATTTATACATTATATTGAGGTATAAGCGAATGTCATATGTTCGTCTTGCGGTCGCGTTTATATCATCTTCTTTTTCTCTCGTTATTTCTACGCCGA